>JBGPUS010000012.1:0-23175 GCA_041491325.1 Nitrospirota bacterium
CAAGGGTTGACCAAGGCTGTGCGCGCCTATGCCGAGCGCAAGAACCTCATCCCGAAGAACATCAAAGCCATCACGGCCGAAGACGTGTACGAGGGGCTCTACGGCATCGTGAGCGTGTTGGTCAAAAATCCGCAGTTCCAGGGCCAGACAAAAGAAAAACTGAACAACCCCGAGATATTATCGCCCATTGACAGCGCGGTCAAGAACGCCTGCGAAGCGTATCTCCTCGCTAATCCCACCATGGCGGATCCCGTGGTGAGGCGCGTGCTCCTTGCCGCCGAAGCGCGGCTTGCGTCGCGCGCCGCCAAGGAAAATGTGGCGCGAAAACTTTCGTCGCTGAAGCTCAATTTGCCGGGCAAGCTCGCGGACTGTTCCTCCAATAAAATAGAAGAGACCGAGGTTTTCATCGTGGAAGGCGACTCGGCAGGCGGCTCCGCCAAGATGGCGCGCGACCGGAAGACGCAGGCCGTGCTGTCGCTCCGAGGCAAGATCCTGAACGTGGAGCAGGTGGCGTCCCTCGAAAGAATCCAGTCAAATAACGAAATTAAGAACCTGCTTGCGACACTCGGCTGCGGAGTGGGCCAGCACTTCGATCTCAACAAACTCCGCTATCATCGCGTGATTCTTATGACCGACGCGGACGTGGACGGAGCGCATATCAGCGTGCTGCTCCTCACCTTCCTGTATCGCTATACGCCCGAGCTCATCAACCACGGCCACGTGTTTCTCGCCATGCCGCCGCTCTTCAAAATCGAGGCCGGAAAAGAGGTTTTCTACGCCATGGACGAGATGGAGAAGGAGAAGATCCTGGCCAAACTGGGCAACAGGAAGTATGACGTGGGCCGCTTCAAAGGACTCGGCGAAATGAATCCCGAGACCCTCAAAGAAACGACCATGAACCCGAAAACGCGCACGCTCATGAAAGTGCAGGTCCTGGACCACAAGGCCACGAACGACGTGTTCGAACGGCTCATGGGCAAGGACCCGAAACCCCGGTTCGTGTTCATCAAAGAGCGGGCCGAGTTCGCGGAGCTGGATATTTGATTGCGGCATGCCCCGAACAAACCGGGGTATGTCGCGCAAAGTTGCCGGAACCGCATTTCTTTTCTGTCTGCACTTCGAGCGATGCATGTTATTCTAAGTAACCGGTCAGGCCTGAACCTTTTTCAGTCTCCCGTATTCCACGACTCTCTTACCTCTTTCTTTCTGATTGACACTCCTTTAACCTATCTGGTATAGTACATAATCCTCTTATTTTGCAAGGAGTTTTATGTTCCGGCCTTCCCTCGAAGAGTTCAAACAAAAGGCGAAGCAGGGTAATCTTATCCCCGTGTACCGGGAGATCCTTGCCGACATGGAGACGCCGGTCTCGGCGTTTCAAAAGATCGATGATGGCCGACATTCTTTTTTGCTTGAGAGCATGGAAGGCGGGGAAAAGTGGGCCCGGTTTTCCTTTCTGGGGAGCCGCCCGTCCGTCGTTGTGAAGAGCTTCGGCACGTCGGTGGAGATTACCACTGACGGCAAGACTAAAAAAAGCGTATTTGATCGCGATCCGCTCGAAGTTATCAAAAAAATTCTTTCTGTGTATAAACCCGTGCCGGACCCGGCGCTGCCCCGGTTTTTCGGGGGCGCCGTGGGGTTCATGGGATACGATGTCGTCCGTTTTTTCGAGGATTTGCCGGCCAGGGAAAAGGAAGGGCTGGATATTCCGGACATGGTTTTTATGATCACGGACACGCTTGTGATCTTCGACAATATCACCCATATGATCAAGGTGGTGTCGAATGCCCACGTAAAAGGGAAGTCAGCCGAGGCTGCCTATAAAGAGGCGACGGGGAAGATCAATGCGATAATAAAAAAGCTCAGGGGCCGGGGTCCGGGGGCCGGGGTCCGGGGAAAGAAAAGACAAGCCGCCAAAAGCATCGCCTTGGAGTCCAACTTCACGCAGCCGCAGTATGAACAGGCGGTGCTCAAAGCTAAGGAATATATCAAGGCGGGGGACATCTTTCAGGTTGTGCCGTCCCAGCGCTTTCAGACAAAGATCGACGCGGAACCGTACGAGATTTATCGCGCCCTCCGGCTGATCAATCCATCTCCGTATATGTATTTTCTGCGATGCGGCGATTCGACCGTGGTCGGGGCCTCGCCCGAGGTCATGGTGAGGCTTGAAGGCGACAAGATCGATCTCCGGCCCATTGCAGGCACCCGGAGGCGCGGGGCCACGGAGGAAGAGGATACGGCCTTGGCTTCCGAACTGCTTGCCGATCCCAAGGAACGGGCGGAGCACATCATGCTCGTGGACCTCGGCAGGAACGACGTGGGCAGAGTAAGCACTCCGGGCAGCGTGCATGTCTCGGAACTGATGGTGATCGAGCGGTATTCCCATGTAATGCATATCGTGTCGAATGTCCGGGGCACGCTTTCGAGTAACGGCGACGCGTATGATGTGGTTCGCGCCTGTTTCCCGGCGGGCACGGTTTCGGGCGCGCCCAAGATCAGGGCCATGCAGATCATCGATGAACTTGAGCCCACGCGCCGCGGACCCTATGCTGGCGCGGTCGGGTACTTCGGGTTTTCGGGCAACATGGACACCTGCATCACCATTCGAACACTGGTCATTAAGAAGGGCGTCGCCTATATTCAGGCGGGCGGCGGCGTGGTGGCCGACAGCGACCCGGCGGCCGAGTACCAGGAGACGGTGAATAAGGCGAAGGCAATGATGCGCGCGGTGGAGATGGCGGAGAAGGGGTTGGACTAGAAACAGTTCAGAGTTCTAAGTTCAGTGTTCAGAGTTGCGAGAAATGTTTTTTGCGTTACTATGGTTTTACTTTGAACTATGAACGCTGAACTGTGAACTTGTTATGGGGTTACTATGTTATTAATGATCGACAATTACGATTCCTTCACTTACAACCTCGTCCAGTATTTCGGGGAGTTGGGACAGGATTTGAAAGTGTACCGGAACAACAAAATTACGGTTGCCGAGATCGAGCAGATGAAGCCCGACCGGATCGTCATATCACCGGGGCCTTGCACCCCCAAAGAAGCAGGCGTTTCCATCGAAGTGATCAAACGTTTCGCGGGAGCAATCCCCATCCTCGGCGTCTGTCTCGGGCACCAGTCCATCGGCGACGCCTTCGGCGGGGACGTGATCCGGGCGCCGTACTTGATGCACGGCAAGACTTCTATGATTCACCATGACGGCAAAACAATATTTGCCGGCCTTCCGAATCCCTTCGAAGCCACGAGGTATCACTCGCTCATCATCAAACGCGAGACCATGCCTGCCGTGCTCGAAGTCTCTGCCTGGACCGAGGACGGCATTGTGATGGGGGTGCGGCACAAAGAACATAAGCTCGAAGGCGTGCAGTTCCATCCTGAGTCGATTTTGACGAACGTGGGGAAAGATTTGCTCAGGAATTTTTTGAAAATATAATGACGAAAACCAAGGATTTGCCACGAAGACTCAAAGTCACGAAGAGAACCTGCGATTAACTTTGTGTCTTAGTGCCTTCGTGGCAGGGAGTAGGTTTATGATCAAAGAAGCAATCGCAAAAGTCATTACAAAGACCAACCTCACCGAGGCCGAAGCCGAGGCCGTGATGCGCGAGATCATGCAGGGCGAGGCCACGGACGCCCAGATAGCAGCGTATATCACGGCGCTCCGGATGAAGGGCGAAACCGTGGAGGAGATCACCGGGTCGGCCCGGGTCATGCGTGAAAAGGCCGTGCCGATCAAACTCGATGCAAAATATCAGGTTGACACCTGCGGCACCGGCGGAGACATGGCCCATACCTTTAATATTTCCACGACGGCCGCTTTCGTGGTCGCGGGCGCCGGCGTCACGGTCGCGAAACACGGCAATAGATCGGTTTCGAGCAAAAGCGGCAGCGCCGACGTGCTCCAGGCCCTCGGCGTGAACATCGATATACCTTCTCATCGGGTGGAAGAGTGCATGCAAGAGGTGGGCATTGCGTTCCTCTTTGCTCCGATGATGCACCTTGCTATGAAATATGCCATCGGTCCCCGGCGTGAGATCGGCATCCGCACGATCTTCAATGTGCTGGGGCCGCTTACCAATCCGGCAAAAGTCACGTCGCAAATCATGGGTGTCTATGCCGAAGAACTGACCGGGCCCCTTGCGCAAGCCCTCGGGAACCTCGGCGCGAACCATGCCTTTGTTGTGCACGGCATGGACGGGCTCGACGAAATCACGATCACGGACAAGACCAAGGTCTCTGAGTTCAGGGACGGGAAGGTGAAGGACCATTTCATCCATCCTTCTGATTTCGGCATGCAGGCGGGAAAGGCCGCCGAGCTTAAGGGCGGCGATGCAAAAGAGAACGCGGTCATCACGCTTGATATTTTGAAAGGCGAACAGGGGCCGCGACGCGACATTGTGCTGTTAAACGCGGCCGCCGGACTCGTTGCATCGGGCCGGGCATCGGATTTCAAAGACGGCATCAGACTCGCCGCGGAAGCGATCGATTCCAGCTCGGCAATGAAGAAGCTGGAGCAGTTGAAAGCGTTTACGAATAAGACATAGGGTCAGGGGGCCAGGGTCCGGGTAAATTGATGGAATGATTTTAGACGATATAATCGCATATAAAAAAGAGGAACTGGCGGAGACAAAGCTGCGTGCGCCGTTCCCGGACATCAAGGCTAAGGCCTTGGATGCGCAGCCCGTTCGCGGGTTCGGCAAAGCGCTCTCGGGCGCCGGGGAAATCCGGCTCATTGCGGAAGTGAAGAAGGCGTCACCGTCGAAGGGCGTGATCCGCGAAGACTTTGATCCCGTGAATATCGCGAGGAGCTACGAGGAGTCCGGCGCATCGTGCCTCTCGGTCCTGACGGAGAAAAAATATTTTCAGGGCAGCCTTGCGTACCTGGGCGAAATCAGAAAGGCCGTCAAACTCCCGCTGCTGCGCAAAGACTTCATCATTGACGAGTATCAGATTTTCGAGGCGCGGGCCGCGGGAGCGGATGCCATCCTCCTGATCTCTGCCTGCCTGGAGAGACCGCGGATGGAGGATTACCTCGGCATTGCGAAGCAGCTCAATCTCGACGTGCTGGTGGAGTCGCATACCTATAAAGAACTGGATAAGGCGCTGCTTGCCGGCGCGCAGCTCGTGGGGATTAATAACCGCGACCTGATGACCTTTAAAGTTGATCTGCAGACGACGCTCGATCTGTTGAACGATATACCCGAAGACCGCACGGTCGTGAGCGAGAGCGGCATCACCTCCCGAGCCGATGTGATGAAGCTGCAACAGGCGGGGGTGGATGCGATCCTGGTGGGCGAGAGCTTGATGCGGGAAAAGGATATCGGGAAGAAAGTCAGAGAACTATTAGGGGAACTCTAAATCCTACTTGGGTGAATATATGATAAAAATAAAAATTTGCGGCATCACCAATCTAGACGATGCGCTGGAAGCGGCGGAAGCCGGTGCTGACGGACTAGGATTCAATTTTTACAAAAAAAGTCCGCGCTACATCAGCCCTGAAAAGGCGTCTGAAATAATTTCTCAACTGCCGCCGTTCATTGTGCCCGTCGGCCTTTTTGTCAACGAACGCGAAGAAAAGATACGCGAGGTTCAAGCGCAGACCTGCATTCAGACAATCCAGTTCCATGGCGACGAGAGCCCGGAGTTTTGTCAGCGCTTTGGGGCGCGCGTAATCAAAGCGTTTCAGGTTAAGGACAAGGAAAGCCTCAAGCACATGGCGCATTATCGCGTCGGCGCCTTCCTGCTCGACAGTTATCATGAAAGCTTGCGGGGCGGGACCGGCGACACTTTTGACTGGCACCTTGCCGTTGTTGCCAAGACGTTCGGCAGGGTGATCCTGGCGGGCGGGCTTACTCCGGAGAACGTTGCGGAAGCCGTAAAACTCGTCCGGCCTTACGGCGTGGATGTGACCAGCGGCGTGGAGAAGGAGAAGGGGATCAAGGACCATGGAAAGCTCAAGAAGTTTATCACCGAAGTCCGGAGGGCGTCGCGGCCATGAGTATGCCGGATAAAAAAGGACACTACGGCATCTACGGCGGGAAGTTCGCGCCCGAGACGCTTATGCCGGCGCTGGCAGAACTTGAGGTCGCCTATCATGCCGCGAAGAAGGACAAGGAGTTCCTGGCGGAGCTCGAGTTCTATAACCGGGAGTTCATCGGAAGGCCCACGCCGCTCTATTTTGCAAAGCGGATGACGGAGCATCTGGGCGGCGCGAAGATTTATCTCAAGCGCGAGGACCTTTGCCATACCGGCGCTCATAAGATCAACAACGCTCTTGCCCAGGTGCTTCTTGCGAAGCGCATTGGCAAGAAGAGGGTCGTCGCCGAGACGGGCGCGGGACAGCATGGCGTTGCGACCGCCACGGCAGCGGCCATGTTCGGCCTGGACTGCGAAATCTACATGGGCACCGATGATGTGGCGCGCCAATCGCTGAACGTTTTTCGCATGAAACTTTTAGGCGCAACGGTCCGGCCGGTGGACAGCGGCAGCAAAACGCTCAAGGACGCCATCAACGAAGCGATGCGCGACTGGATCTCGAATGTGGCGAGCACTCATTACGTGCTCGGGACGGTCTATGGTCCCCATCCCTTTCCCATGATGGTGCGCGATTTTCAATCCGTGATCGGGCGTGAGGCGAAAAAACAAATCATGAAACTCGAAGGCAGGCTTCCCGACTGCCTCGTGGCCTGCGTGGGCGGCGGTTCGAATGCCATGGGCCTGTTCTACGAATTCCTCGGAGAGACATCCGTCAAGATGTACGGCATCGAAGCGGGCGGGCTCGGCATCGAGCGCGGCAAACACGCGGCGCGGTTCGCGGGCGGATCACTCGGCGTTCTGCAAGGCTGCAAGACCTTCGTGCTGCAGGACGATCAGGGCCAGATCGAGCTGACTCATTCCGTGTCCGCGGGCCTCGATTACGCGGCCGTGGGCCCCGAACATGCAATGTATCATGACACTGGTCGTATTGAGTACACCTATGCCATCGATGAAGAAGCCATGGAGGCGTTCGATCTCCTGTCCCGGCTCGAAGGGATTATTCCCGCGCTTGAGAGCGCGCATGCAGTAGCGTACTGCCTCAAGTTGGCGCCGACGCTCGGAAAAGATAAAGTGATCATTTGCAACCTTTCCGGCCGCGGAGACAAGGACGTTATGCAGGTGGCGAAGATGAAGGGTGTGGAGTTGTGTTGATGGCGAATGGTCGAACGCGGAGCGTTAAATGATAAGGCCAATAAAGCACTACGATGAATCGAACATATCTGCCGAGCTGATAAGGCAATATCAAAGAATGCCAATGGAGAAGAGGCTTGAATGGCTGTACCTTGGCAACCTTTTGCATAAGGCTTTTTGTGAGATGATGGATAAGGAACCGTTTAGTTCCAGCAAGTTTAATGTGAAAACGGTCTCAAGATAAATTTGTCTCGCAGCAACAAGGGCGTGATGCAGGTGACGATGATCAACAGGGAAAACACTTCTGCGATACAAAGATAATCTACGGATCTATACAGAAAAACTCATTGATTCTCAATTGGGGACCTATCGTTGGGACCTATTCTTTCAGGATAGGAGACTACCGAGTGGTTTTTGATATCGGTGGCAACGAAATTGTTGTGTTGCGAGTAGGACATTGAAGAGAGATTTATAAGAGATAGATTGGAACACGATAGGGAAGATTATGTCCAGAATAAAAAACACCTTCAACCGGCTCAAAAAGAAAAATGAAACAGCGCTGATCCCCTATATCATGGCGGGAGACCCGGACCTTGCTACAACCAAGGCCCTTATCCTCGCGTTGGAAAAAGAAGGCTGTGATATAATTGAACTCGGCGCGCCCTTTTCCGATCCCCTGGCGGACGGGCCGACGATCCAGAAAGCGGCCATCCGGTCGCTCGGGAATCACACGAGCCTTGCCGATGTGCTCGGCCTCGTGGCCGACGTGCGGAAAGAGAGTAAGATCCCGCTCATCATCATGACCTATTATAACCTGATCTTCAAGTACGGCGAAGAACGGTTCGTGCATGACGCGGTCGCCGCCGGACTCGACGGCATGATCCTGCCGGACTTGCCTCCGGAAGAGGCGGGAACGCTTATTCCCCTGGCAAAGAAAGCCGGTCTGGATACGATATTTCTGATCGCGCCCACGAGTACGGAGGAGCGGATCAAGCTGGTGAGCAAAGTCTCGCAAGGGTTCATCTATTACGTCTCGCTCACGGGCGTTACCGGATCGAAACTCGTTGCGCAAAATTCCATAAAGGACTCGCTCGCAAAGATCAAGGCACTGACCGACAAACCGGTGGCCGTCGGCTTCGGCATATCCACCCCGGACCAGGCGGCGCAAACCGCGCTTTCCGGCGCAGACGGGGTCATCGTCGGAAGCGCGCTGGTCAAGGTGATTGAGGAAGCCCTCGGCAGCCCCGAACTGGTGGAACGCGCCGGGGCATTTGCGCGGGCGCTGAAACAAGGAGTACTTGCGGCTCACGGCGACCGGTAACGCCGGGGTTGATGTTGAAGTGCATGTTGGAATATTGATAGTGGAGGAAAATACTCATGGCTGACATTCAGGAACAACTGTTTACGAGATTCGGAAAAAAAATTCCCGCAGGAACCGCGCTTTTCCAGGAGGGCGACCACGGCGAACAGATGTATATCATCCAAACCGGCAAGGTCAAGATCAGCAAACGGATCCGCGGCGTGGAAAAGACCCTTGCCACGCTCGAAAAGGGCGAGTTTTTCGGCGAGATGGCGATTTTGAACGACAAGCCCCGCTCCGCTTCCGCGGAAACGATCGAAGACTGCGAGATGCTCGTGATCGACCGGAAGACCTTCGACACGCTCATTCGCGGAAACTCGGAAATAGCCGTCCGGTTCATCAAACGGCTTGCCGACCGTTTGCGCGAGGCCAACGAACAGATGGAATCCCTCATGATCAAGGACAACACGAGCCGCCTGGTCAGTCTCCTCGCCAAACAGGTGCGGGAGCAGAAACAGGCGGGAGTGCTCTCCATCACGATCGAGGAGCTTGCGGGGCTCGCCGGGATCGAAGTCTCTGATGCGCGCACGATCCTGGAAAAACTTGCCAGCGTCCGTATCGTCGAAGTTTCCGGCGACAAAGTCCAGATCATGAACCAGGACCAGGTTGACCGTCTCGTGCGCTATCTCGAAATGCGGGAAATTTTCGGAGAAATGGCGTAGAAGCAGGAGTCAGGAAGCAGGAGTCAGGGAAAACATCTTCTGCCGGCAATGTAGAGAATATTTCGAGGTCGATATGACACGGCAAAGCGGAAAACGAGCGGGCATTATCATAGCGCTGATTGTTGCGACGACGCTTTCAGTCCTGCATCTGGGCAATGCCCGGTTCTTCGAGGTGCTGGAAGAGAAAACGCTGGACATGAGGTTCCTGTTCAGGGGGAAAATTGCCCCCGGCCCGGAGACGGTGATCGCGGCGATCGACGAGAAGAGCATCAACAAGCTTGGGAGATTTCCCTGGCCCCGTTCCGTATGGGGCCGTGTCGTGGACCGGCTGACGGAAGAAGGGGCTAAAGTCATTGTATTCGACGTATTTTTTTCCGAACCCGAAAACGTTGAATCCGACGACTTGTTCCAAAACGCCATCAGGCGCAGCGGCCGCGTGATCCTCCCGGTTGTGTTCGACTTTTCCGATGCGGGCTATAAGGAGTCGGGGTTTACGGCAAAAAAACAGGACGTCATGATTCCATCGGCTTACTCGGCGATCAAGCATGCCGACGAGCCTTTCGCGGCCTATGAAGCCAAGATGGTGCTCCCCACGCTGCTGCGGTTTACGTCGGTCTCGGAAGCCGTAGCCCATATCAATATGAGCCCCGACGGCGACGGCACGCTCCGCTGGGAAATGCTTGCGATCCGATACCAGGAAGACTACTATGCTCCCATCGGGCTGCAGGCCGTCCGGTTCTACCGGGGACTCAAAAGCGAGGAGGTCGCGCTCGACTACCGTGGTTCCGTTGTGCTCGGCGATACTGTTATCCCGACGGACGAGGGTGGGCGGATGCTCATCAACTACCGGGGCCCGAACGGCACGTTTCCCCATTATTCCATCTCAGATATTCTGGACCGGACCGCTCCGGCGGGGACGTTTAAAGACAAGATCGTGCTGATCGGCGCCACGGCCATCGGCATCTACGATCTCCGGGTAACGCCTTTTTCCTCCAACATGGCCGGGATCGAGAAGCATGCGAGTGTGGTGGACACGATCCTGCATCGTGACTTCATCTACCGCACCGAGGCGAACGTGTTGCCGCTGATTTTTCTGTTTGCCGCGGCGCTCGGCATTTATTTGCCCCGGTTCGGGGCCAAGGCCGGCGCGGCGCTGTTCCTTGCCCTTTTCGCCGGTTACCTCGGTGTTGTTTACTACCTGTTCGCGACCAGGGGTATCTGGTTCAACATCGTCTACCCCGCGTCCTCGCTCTTGCTGGGCTACACCTGCCAGACCGCCTACCGGTTTTTTATGGAAGAGCGCAGGGCCCGTGACATTCGCAAAATGTTTTCAAGCTATGTGTCGAAGCGGATCGTGGACGAGCTCATCAGAGACCCAAGCAAGGCCAAACTTGGCGGCGACCGCAAAGAAATCACCGTGCTCTTCTCGGACATTCGGGGCTTTACCTCCTTTTCCGAGAAGCACCAGCCGGAAGAGGTGGTTTCCCAGCTGAACGAATATCTCGGCGCCATGACGGACATCGTTTTCGCCCATGAAGGCACCCTGGACAAGTTCGTGGGAGACGCCATCATGGCCCTCTGGGGCGCGCCCGTGGGCCAGCCGGACCATGCCCAGGCCGCCTGCCGGTGCGCGATCGACATGATCGAAAAGCTGAAGGAACTGCAGAGCAAGTGGGCCGCCGAGGGCAAGTATGTCCTCGATATAGGCATCGGGATCAATACCGGCGACATGGTGGTCGGTAACATGGGAGCGCCGGGCAAGAAGATGGACTATACGGTGATCGGCGATAATGTGAACCTCGGAGCGCGCTTAGAGAGCTTGACAAGAACGTACAATAGTCATATCATCATATCTGAATACACCTATGCGAAGGTGGAAGATGTCGTTGAAGCGAAAGAGTTAGGCACGGTGACCGTCAAAGGCAAGCAACTGCCGGTCGTGGTTTACGACTTGGTCGGATTAAAGAATAAGCATAAAGCTTGATAAAACCGTAAGAAGTCAAGATTTGCCACAGAGCACACAGAGACCACAGAGGTAAGACGTTAAATAATCCAACGTTTTTCTCTGAGTCCTCTGTGACCTCGGTGGCTAAAAAGACTTTTTACGAACGCACCAAGTTTGAATTAAGAATTGGCGCGGCGTGCAGGATATCGTTCGGACGAAATAAGAGGATGTCGTTTGAGGGGAGGGTGAATGAAGGTAAAAATTCTGGGTTGCTCCGGTTCGGAAACCATAGGGCACAATCCTCCGGGTTTCCTTGTAAACGACGTGATGATGCTGGACGCGGGTACTATCACCGCCGCGCTCAGCATCGAGGCTCAGAGCAAGATAACCGATGTCCTGATCAGCCATACCCATCTCGACCACATCAAATCGCTGCTTTTCCTGGCTGACAACATTATCGGCCGCATCGCAAAGCCCGTGAATATCCGGGCCATACCGAAAGTGATCGAAGCGATACGAACGCACCTGATGAACGATATTATTTGGCCCGATTTCACCAAGATACCGACTGCCCAGCATCCGGTGCTGACCTATAAGCCGATGCCTTCGGGAAAGCCGGTAACCATTGCCGGGCTGCGCGTGAAGGCCATTCCCATGAACCATCCGGTCCCGGCGGTAGGCTTTCTGGTCAGTGACGAGAGGGCATCCATTCTTTACAGCGCGGACACGGGGCCGAATGAATTGCTCTGGAAAGAGGCGGCAAAGGCAAAAAATCTCAAAGCGATCATCGTCGATACGTCATTTCCCAACAGCCTGAACGGCATCGCGGACCTCAGCGGCCACTTTACCCCGGCGCAGCTCCACCACGATCTTACAAAAGCGCGCGTCGGAGACGAGGTCCCTATTTATATCTATCACATTAAGCCGGTGCATAAGAAAAAAGTGCTCGCCGAACTGTCCGCCCTGGGCAGAAAAAACGTTAAAATTTTAAAAGAAGGAAAGACGTACAATTTTTAGAAATTTCAAATCTCAAATAACAAGTTTCAATTAATAGCCAACGGCCAAATTACAATAATCCGAACTGTTTGGAGCTTGATTTATCGGCTCTTGGAGCTTATTGGTGATTTGGACATTGGGTTTTGCTATCGACAGGGAGAACTATGGCTTGGTTTAAAAAAGAACGGCCCGAGGCGACCGCGCAGGGAGCGCCTGCAAAAAAAGTTAAAATACCCGAAGGACTCTGGGTCAAGTGCGACAACTGCAAGGAGATCATTTACCGCAAAGAGGTAGACAAGAACTTCAAAGTTTGTCCCAAATGCGACTATCACTTCCGCATCTCAGCCTCGGAACGGCTGCCCTTTCTGGTGGATGAAGGGAGTTTTCTCGAAGTTGAGGACGGGCTATCCCCGAAGGATTTCCTCGGTTTCAAGGACTACAAGGACAAGCTCAAGAGCAGCCGCAAGAAAACAGGGCTCAAGGACGCGGTCATCTCCGGGGAGGCCAAAATAGGCGGCAGGGCCGTATCGGTCGTGGTCATGGATTTCAGCTTCATGGGCGGCAGCATGGGTTCGGTGGTGGGCGAAAAAATAGCGCGGGCGGTCGAGCGTGCAATCGAAAAACGGACGCCGTTCATATCGGTGGCGTCCTCGGGTGGGGCGCGCATGCAAGAGGGGATTCTCTCGCTCATGCAGATGGCCAAGACCTCCGCGGCCCTGGCGCGGCTCGGCCAGGCGGACCTTCCCTTCATATCAGTGCTTACGGACCCGACCTTCGGCGGGGTCACCGCGAGTTTCGCCATGCTGGGAGACATCATCATCGCGGAACCCAAGAGCCTGATCGGTTTTGCGGGGCCACGCGTGATCGAGCAAACGATCAAACAGCAGCTTCCCCCCGGGTTTCAGCGGGCCGAGTTTCTACTTGAACACGGCATGATCGATATGATCGTGTCGCGCCGCGAGATGCGTGCAACGCTCGGGAAAATGCTCGATTTTTTTACCGCATAAAAGACACCATGGGAGCTCTTCCCAAAATTCTGATCGTTGTGGGCATTGTTCTCATTCTGGGCGGGCTCGCGCTGTTCGGTCTCCAGAAGTTCCCTTTTTTTGGGAAACTTCCCGGTGACTTTCTCGTCAAGCGGGACAATTTCACGTTCTATTTTCCGCTGACCACGAGCATTATCCTAAGCCTTGTCCTCAGCCTTGTTCTCTATCTCATCGGCAAATTCAGATAGGCCCGCCTTCATGACCACGGAACGCACCGAAAGGGAAATTCAAAATCACAAATCCCAAATAAATTTCAATGACGTAATTTCGAATACTGAAACCGTAGTATTTGGAATTTTCAGAAAAAGAAGATTCGTATGAAAATTCTCCTTATCGGCAAGACAGGACAACTCGGCGCGGACATCGCGCGAAACAATAAGCACCACGAACTGACCGCGCCTGACCGGTCTGTCCTGGATATCCGTTCTCGGGAGTCCATTGACGCCGCGCTGGACGACCACCGGCCCGACGTGGTCATCAATACCGCGGCACTTGAAGACGTACCGCTCTGCGAAGCGGACCCGGCAAGCGCCTTCGCCGTCAATTGCACGGCCGCGCGCGACCTCGCCGGGGCCAGCAACCGGTTCGGCGCCTTGTTTGTCGGCTTCAGTACGGACTATGTTTTCGACGGTGAAAAAAAAGCCCCTTATCTCGAAGACGACAAGCCGTCCCCGGTCCAGATGTACGGCATCTCCCGCCTTGCAGGTGAATTTGCCGCGCTGTCCGCCGCGCCTCTGAATACGATTCTGGTGCGGACCTGCGGCCTTTACGGCCGGACCAGAGGCCGGTCAAAGGGTGGGAACTTCATTGATAAGCGCATCGAGGAGGCCCGGTCTCAAGAACCACTGGAAATGGGAGGCGATCAGATCGTCTCTCCCACGTATACGAACGACTTGAGTAAAGCGCTCCTCCAACTCCTCGATCACCCTCTGCGGGCTCCCGGAGTCTACCATCTTGTGAATGAAGGCAAGTGCAGCTGGTACGAGTTCACCCTTGCGATCTACGAAATCATGGGGCTGACGGCGGTGATAAAACCCGTGGACCGCAGCGGCAAGAGCGGCGATATAAGTAGGCCCCTCTATTCGGCCCTTGCGAACACGAAGGCGCGCTCACTCGGAATCACGCTGCCGCCCTGGCGAAACGCGCTGGAGCGGTATCTGCTTGACAACTATGAACTCCACAAATGGTAGGTGACGGCATCTCGCTTTATTTCGCGTCCTTTCATCATCCTCTTCTCACCTAAGAAAAAGTTCTTACTCAATCACTCATCAAGCCGGATGCAACGAAGTGCAGCCCTGTGTCGTTCTCGGCGCAGACCTTGACAATACTATTTTGTGTGCTATGGTTTGAATACTATTTTTCACACTTTTATATACGAATATAGTGTTATAAAATGTAATTCTATTGTTCAAACGCAATGGCGGAAACAGGAATTATTCTTTCCCCTGTCTTTTTAAACATCAGGGAATTAGAAGTGGATATAGCGGGAAACCCCGATTGTAAAGTCGGGCGCTCAGGATAATACTTATACAAGTCTCTGTTAAACACCCACTTTTATTTCACGATGTTCATAGCGCGCAAGATAATCCGAGCACGCGTGCTTTTTGTTGCGTTGTATGCATAAAACAAACGGATTCCACGGAGGCCGCCATTATCTCTATTCAAGATAAAGAAGCCGAGGCCATGACAGAGCGGCCAGAGACAGAAAACCCTGCTTCCCGAGCGCGCCCGAGGCCGGTGCTTATGACCCCGTTGCGGCGCTGTGGGAGCCATGCGCTTCGCTTGAGGTTCAATTGCAATCCGGATTTTTACGCGCCCTACCCTCTTCATATCATAGATTTCATGCCTCTCATGGAATTGTACGGCGATCTCCGGGACGACAAAACCTACTTCCAGTTGGTACTGGACGTTGTCGGCTTGCAGACGGTCAGCATGGTAAAATGGCCGGACGTGGTTTTCGATCCCGTGGAAATTTTCGAGTCGATAAAACAAGAGAAACGCAGCGTTCATCGCGTCGTCTGGGAGCTCCTGTTTCAGGCCGCGAAAAAACGCGGCGCCAGGGTCGTTATGGACAAGTCGCTGGACAGCGTCCAGTACGCGGATACGGTCATGGAGCTGTTCGACGAGCTGCTGTTTCTGAACGTGGTGCGCGATCCGCGCGCCCAGGTAAGCAGCATGAACCGCGCAATCATTCATGATTTCGATACGCTTCTGAATGCCCGCGCCTGGGCGCATGCGCACGAAACCGGAAAACGGCTCGCGGAGAAATACCCGGACAAAACACTGACGATCCGTTACGAAGATTTCATCGCGGACCAGGAACCCGTCCTCCGCAAGACTTGTGCATTTTTCGGGATTGATTTTCTGCCGTCCATGCTCGACATGGCACACTCGGACGAAGCGAAAAAAATAGCCGCGCTGTCCGCGCTCTGGGAGTCAAACAACAAAGCCCCGGTTCCGGCGCACGTGGACAAGTTCAAGCAAACGCTCTCCATCAGGGAGATTGAAATCATCGAGACGGTGACCGGGGAATACATGGACCATTACGGTTATGAGCGAATGACGCCGGGAAGGGCCGTGATCACGCCTCGCTCAATCGCGGACGCCGAAAAAAAAAGCGGCGCGAACAAGAAAAAAGCCTGGGCCGACTTGGAAAAGAACGACTACCGGGATTTCTGTCTCAGGCGCTTTCGGGCCGATTATCTCGCTTCGGTCAGGAGCAGGCTGCAAAACGGTTAAGCTTCGTTAATGTTTGCTGAAAACAGGATGCGGCAGGTTTGGGAGGGCGAAAATAACGATCAGATACCTCGCAGCTTGCTGTGGGGAGATTCACCGTTTTCACTCATAGGTAACTGTTTTTTTTAGGATAAGACGTTCAATCCGAGGTAAAAAAGGAGGACTTGGCATGAAGAAGTTCATGAAACGGTTTGTGACGACGGCAGTGGTTATTGCGGTCTGCGTGGTTACCGCGGGCCTTGCTTCGGCGGAAATCAGGTTCGGGATCTTGCCCCGCTTAAGCTCAGCGGAATTAAAAACAATGTACGGTCCCCTCGCCGAGTATTTGTCCAGGGAAACCGGGGAAAAGGTGACTATCGTCGTTCCCGCATCCTTTGATGCGTTCAAGGCCGAGGTGAAAGCCGGCCGCATCGACCTGGGGTTCGCAAACCCCCTTATCTATGTGCAAGTGCAGCACATGAGTAATGTCGAGCCGCTCGCCCTCGCGTCCGAGGTAAAGAGCGGCACCCGGTTCCGCGGAATCATCATGGTCAGAAAAGACAGCGGCATTATGAAGCTCCAGGACCTGAAAGGCAAAAAAATCAGTTTTATGGATAAGGATTCCGCGGCTGGATATATTTTCCAGATGTTGCTCCTGAGCAAAGCGGGCCTGGACGTCGAAAGAGACTTCACCATCCTTCCCTTTCTGAAAAAGCATGACAAGGTCGCCCTGGCTGTGTTCGATAAATCCGCGGACGCGGGCGGCATCCGGGAAGACGAGTTTGAAAAGGCAAAAGACAAGGTGGACATTTCGCAATTGCGGATCGTAGGCTACACGGACTACTTTCCGAACTGGCCCATGTTCTCGACGCCGAAACTGAATAGGGACACGGCCGCAAAAATACGCGCGGCCCTGCACAAATTGAAGCCGAACGACCCGCGGAATGAGGGAATCCTCGGCTCCGCGAAACTGACCGGGTTCATCCCGATTTCGAACAAGGATTTCGACGAATTCCGCAAGGCGGCAAAAGTCGCCGGGGCCTTGTAACGGAAGCAGCGAGTGCAATCCTGAGCAGGGCCGCCGTGAGAGGGAGAGGAGATCACATCATGAAGAAAAACAGCATAACCCATTGGACGCTCACCATGAAATTTCTGACGAGCATTCTGTTGGCCCTCGTTCTGGTCTTTGCCGCAATGGGCATTATCATCAGCGTGCATGAAAAAAATGCGCTCGTTGACGATCTCAAGGGAAAAGGCGACAATGTGGCGAAATTTGTGGCCGCTATTTCCGCGGAACCGATACTCAGCTTCAACCTGTCCTATCTTGAAAACCATATCAAATATATATCGGCGAGCGACGAAGACATCACCTATGCCGTGATTCTTGACAAGGAAGGCAAAACGCTCGCGAGCCAAAAAAAAGACGGCGCGGACAAAAGCGAATCGATGGAATTCACCAGCCCCATCACACAAAACAATGAACAGATCGGCTTGGTGAAGATCGGATATTCCACCGCGCCCATCAAGGAATCGATCCGGCAATCTCAGGCAATCCTGCTTGTCCTGTCGGTTGCGACTATGCTCATCATATCGTTCATCGTTTTTGCGCTTTTCCGGTTCCTCACCGTCAAGCCCCTCGCTCGCTTAAGCGCGGTTGTCGAGGAAGTCGCCTCGGGTGACTTGTCCCAGACCGTTACGGCGGAATCGGGCGACGAGATCGGCTTGCTGTCCCGCTCCATACGGGCCATGGTGGAGAAACTGCACGGCGTGGTGGTCGATGTGAAGACCGCCGCGGATCATGTGGGCTCCGGAAGCGATCAGTTATCCTCCGGCGCGGAACAGATGTCCCAGGGGGCCGCGGAGCAGGCCGCATCGGCCGAGGAAGCATCGTCGTCCGTGGAAGAGATGAACGCAACCATCAAGCAGAACGCGGACAATGCTCAGCAAACCGAAAAAATCGCGCAGAAGTCCGCGGTCGACGCCACGGAAAGCGGCAAAGCCGTGACCGATACCGTGAGTGCCATGAAGGAAATTGCATCACGCACGTCCATCATCGAAGAAATAGCCCGGCAGACGAACCTGCTGGCCCTGAACGCGGCCATCGAAGCGGCGCGGGCCGGCGACCACGGCAAGGGCTTTGCGGTGGTCGCCTCTGAAGTCCGGAAACTTGCGGAGCGGAGTCAGTCCGCGGCGGGCGAGATCAGTACGTTGTCCGTCAGCAGTGTCGAAGTCGCCGAGAGAGCTGGACGGATGCTCGCCAAACTGGTGCCGGATATTCAGAAGACGGCGGAGCTGGTGCAGGAGATCAGTGCGGCAAGCAAAGAGCAGACGTCGGGCGCGGACCAGATCAATTCAGCAATCCAGCAACTCAATAAGGTCATCCAGCAAAATGCCGGCGCGGCGGAAGAGATGTCTTCGACCGCGGAGGAGCTGTCGTCCCAGGCGGAACAGCTTCAGAGTACGATCTCGTTCTTTAAGATCGAAGACCGAGGGCGGCTGGTCTCCCGGGCGCCGTCAGCTCGGCCCGGGGCTGCTGTCCACAAAGCCCCGATAGCCCATTTTGCCCAGGCAGCGCTTGTGTCACCTAAGGTGCAGTTTGCCAAGCATTCCGGGGCAAGTCTGAACATAGGCAACGGGCGGGCCAAGAAAGACGGCGACGCCAAGGACGGTGAGTTCGAAAGATTTTAAGATCAGGGGGCGGGGGGAGAGGCAGGGTCCAGGGGGCCAGGAGACAGGGTAGACAAAGACCCTTCGCTTCTTCATGTTCCCCCGTCCCCCCTCGGTATCCGAGATGCGTTTCGTTGTCGGCTCTCCTGCTTGTCGAATGGCAAGGACGGGTTTTGCGCGGATTTATTCAGCAAGCTTTGTGTCTCCCTCCCCCTTCATCATTTCTAGAAAAAACAAAAAAACTGCATTCCTTCGTGATCCTATCCCTGCTTTTGTTCTCAACGGTTGTATAATATAGAGTAGAAGGGTAAATGCGTCCTGTTTTTTGACGGTCCAAGGCAGGATAGCGCGTAACTCCGATGGATGCCATCATTGAAAATCCCGAAGGGGAGTCTCCGGAAGATATAATCACGAAACTCAGGCAGACCTTCAAGGACGAGGCGTATGAGCTTCTTGCCGAACTCGAGACTGCCCTGCTTGAGCTCGAGAAAGCGCCCCGGGACCAGGAGCTGATAGGAAGGGTCTTTCGGGCCATGCATACGATCAAAGGCTCAAGCGCGGCCTGCGAGTTCCACGAGGTCTCCTCTTTTGCGCACGAAGTTGAGGCAGTGCTCGACCTTGCGCGTAAGGGAGACTTGCCCGTCACGAAAGCCGTTATCGACCTGACCCTCTCGGCCCGGGACCAGCTTAAAGCCATGTTCAAATCGTATTACGCGGGAACGAGGGTTGATGAACGGAAGGGGCATGAGGTTGTCGCAGCGCTCCAAAAAATGTTCAGAGACGCGGGGCCGCGGGACGATTCACGTGAGTTGGAAGAATACGAGTTTGATAAAAAGCTGGGCGAAATCCTGGTGGATCGGGGCGTTATCCAGCCCGAAGACCTCAAGAGAGCGCTCTCCGCTCAGAAGCGGATAGGTGAGATCCTCGTCGAGACGGGATTGGGCCGACCCGAAAAGATAGAAGAGGCCATCGTGGAGCAGCAGCGGGCGCGGGAGCTCCGGAAGGAACGGCAGCAGACCGAGGAAACCGGGAGCATCCGCGTGTCCGTTGAAAAGCTCGACCGCCTGGTGGATGCCGTGGGAGAGCTCGTTTCGGTCCAGGCGCGGCTCAGCAGAACCGCTCAGTCTCACGAAATACCCGAACTTCTCTCCGTGTCCGAACAGGTGGAGCGGCTTACCGCGGACCTTCACGACAAAACCATGGACATCCGGATGCTGCCCATCGGCGCCGTGTTCGGCAAATACCGGCGCGTGGTGAGGGACCTGTCCCGGGAATTGGGCAAAGAGATCAAACTTGTAACCGAAGGCGCTGAGACCGAGCTCGATAAAACCGTGCTGGAACGCTTGAGCGATCCGCTCGTTCATATCATCCGCAACAGCATCGACCACGGCATCGAGCCTCCTGATGTTCGCGAGGCGGCGGGCAAGCCCCGCCAGGGAACCGTGCGCATCTCGGGGACCCATTCCGGCGCACACGTGGTTATTCAGGTTTCCGACGACGGCGCCGGGATAGACCGCGAAGCCGTGCGGGCCCAGGCCGTAGAAAAGGGACTTCTCAAACCGGACGAGGACCCGGGCCACCGGGAACTTCTCTCCTTCCTGTTCGCCCCGGGCTTTTCCACGGCGAAAAAGGTGACGGAGCTGTCCGGCCGGGGAGTAGGGCTGGACGTGGTCAAAAAAACCATCGAGTCGCTTCGGGGCGATATAGAGCTCGAAAGCCAAATGGGGCACGGCACGACCATTACGCTCAAACTTCCTCTGACTCTTGCCATTATAGACGGGCTCCTGGTAAAGATCGCAAAAGATTTCTTTGTATTGCCCCTTTCATTCGTGAAAGAGTGCGTGGAGTTGACCCCTGAAGATAAAAAAAATTCCCACGGCAGGAACTTGGCGAACGTGCGGGGTGAACTGGTCCCGTACATCAACCTCAGGGAGGAATTTCTCATAGCAGGAGAACCGCCCGTTGTAGAACAGATCGTCATAACCGAGACGGACCGCGGACGGGTAGGCTTTACCGCTGATCAGGTGCTCGGCGGAAACCAGACCGTGATCAAAAACCTGGGCACCGTCTATAGCTCTGTCGAGGGATTTTCCGGCGCGACCATCCTCGGCGACGGCACGGTTGCATTGATCCTCGACGTTCCGAAACTCGTACGAACGGCCGAGCAAAAGGAGATGCGCGTATGAACATCAACGATTTCGTACAGGGCTCGCTGGCCCGAAAATTCGTCATCAATGTTTTAATCACCCTTTTCGCCGTATTTACCGCAATGGGTTACGTCATCTACATTCACGAAAAAAACGCTCTTTTTTCCGAACTGCGGGGCAAGGGGGAAAACACCGCGAAAATCCTGGCCGCGATCTCCGCGGATGCGATACTGAGTTTCAATTTCGCATATCTGGACAACCACGTGAGAAACTTTTCCGCGAGCGACCCGGACATCGTCTATGCCGTCATCCTCGATAAGGACGGCAAGCCGCTGACCAGCCAGAAAACGGAAAGCCCGGACAAAGCAGACGTGCAGGAGTTCATCAGCCCCATTTTGCAGAGCAAGGACCAATTCGGGGTCGTCAAGATAGGCTATTCCACGGCCCGTATCAAACAAGTGCTGTGGGAATCACAGGCCATGCTTGCGGCGCTTTCCCTGGGGACCATGCTCATGGTCGCCCTTATTATCTATGCGCTTTTCCGTCGGTTTGCGATAAAGCCCCTCGGACGACTGAACGAGGTCGTTGAAAAAGTCGCGGCCGGAGATCTCACCCTGTTCCTTCATGCGGAAGCGCGTGACGAGATAGGTATACTGACGGGGTCCATAAGGCTCATGATGGAAAAGCTCAAAAACGTCGTTACGGACGTGAGGGCTGCGGTGGACAATCTTGCCTCGGGCAGCAACCAGTTGGCGTCCGGCGCCGGGCAGATGGCACAGGGCGCCACCGAACAGGCGGCCTCGGCCGAAGAGGCGTCGTCTTCGGTGGAGGAGATGAACGCCACGATCAAGCAGAACGCGGAGAACGCCGCGCAAACCGAAAAGATCGCCCAGCAGTCCGCGAACGACGCCGGAGAGAGCGGCAAAGCAATGACCGAAGCCATGCGCGCCATGAAGGACATCGCCTCTAAAATATCGATTATCGAAGAGATAGCACGCCAGACGAACCTCCTGGCGCTCAATGCCGCGATCGAAGCGGCCCGGGCGGGCGAGCAGGGCAAAGGCTTTGCCGTTGTGGCTGCCGAGGTGCGAAAGCTCGCCGAACGGAGCCAGGTCGCCGCGGCGGAAATTAACCGGCTTTCCACGGGCAGCGTCGAGGTGGTGGAGTATGCGGGAGCAATGATCGGAAAGCTGGTGCCCCATATTCAAAAGACTTTCGAACTCGTGCAGGAGATCAGCGCGGCGACCAAGGAACAGGCTTCGGGAGCGGACCAGATTAACTCGGCGATCCAGCAGCTGAACCAGGTTATCCAGCAGAATGCCGGCACCGCCGAAGAGATGTCCTCGACCGCGGAGGAGGTGTCGACGCAAGCCGTGAAGCTGCAGGGTACCGTGGCTTTTTTTAAGATAGAAGAGACCGGTGCCATGCCCGATAAAAACATGAGGGAGCGAAAGGCTCTGCCCGCGCCCCGGCAAGCCCGCATCGAGCCGTTTTTGCAGCAGCGGCAACAAGGTATGTCCACGCGCGGTAAACGCACCAGGAATGATAGAGGCGCCGCGGAAGAAGGGGGTAACGGCGACACAAAGGACGATGAGTTTGAGAGATTTTGACCTATCAGCAATTGTAACCACACCCTGCACTCGTTTATGGCCGCGTCTTCGCAAGAGCAGGCTACGCACAGCACACCCTCCATTCGCGCTTCGCACTCATAAGCGTTGGGTGCAGGCTCTTAAACGCCGGGCGCAGGCGGATGAACACGGTTTACCGGCGGCGTTGCGCGGCTGGGTCTCGGTCAACCGCTCTTTACCAGTTTTTTACAAGGGTATCGCCGTCCCATAACCTTGACATCGCCGATAATAAAAGATATTTTAGAATATGCCGCTTAAGGGGCATCCTCTTCGCTCAGGTAAACACTCTATGGTGAACCATATCCCCGATAGAGTCATTCGGGGAAGACACTGTAAGGAATCTGAAATATAGTCATCTCCGAGACTTTAATCGGGAAGCTGATTTTTTAGGATAAATCTAAGGAGGAAACAAGCATGTCCGAAAAAAGATTCGATACGCTGGCTATTCACGCGGGCCAGGAAAGCCCCGATCCGGCCACCGGCGCCCGGGCGGTGCCCATTTACCAGACCAGCTCGTTCGTATTCAAAAGCACGGAGCACGCGGCGAACCTCTTTGCCCTCAAGGAGTTCGGCAATATCTACTCGCGGATCATGAACCCCACGAATGACGTGTTCGAGAAGCGCATGGCCGCGCTCGAAGGGGGGGTGGGGGCGCTCAGCGTATCCTCGGGCCAGGCCGCCCAGGCGCTGGCCTTGCTTGCCGTTACGCAACTGGGCGACGAGATCGTGGCGGGGAACAATCTCTACGGAGGCACGTACCAGCAGCTCCACTACACGTTTCCCAAGCTCGGCCGGACCACGAAATTCGTTGATGCCTCAAAACCCGAGGAGTTTAAAAA
>JBGPUS010000013.1:0-23133 GCA_041491325.1 Nitrospirota bacterium
GCCCAGGCCGTCCATCATCTGTTCGGGCTGTATCCAGCCGTAGTGGGCCACGGCCTGCTGGCTGATGTACCCGAGTACGGCATAGGCGCCGCCGAACGTCACGACAGCGGCTTTGCTGAAAAGAATTCCGATGTCGATAAAAATATCGTTCCATCCGCGCCAGAGTCCGAGTAGTACGATCGGCAAAAACCACAGGCTGAGAAATACGGCAAGGACCTTGAATGAACGGCCCCATCCTCCCCTGACAACGCTCTTACCATTCAGCAAAACGACGTGTGCAGGGGATGTGACGGCATTGTTCGGCGCGGAGCCGGCAACCAGCTTCGGCGCTGTCGTGCCTGCGAAGTAACCGATCAGTCCGGCTGACAATACAATGACCGGGAAGGGAACGTTGAAGAAGTAGATGCCTACAAAGGCGGCCGCGGCGAGCCCATACAGGAATCGCGTCTTAAGTGATTTTTTTCCGATGCGCAGCACGGCTTCGAGAACAATGGCAACGACCGCAGGTTTCAGTCCGTAGAATAGAGCGGCAATAGAGGGCACGCTGCCCAGGGCGGCATACATCCATGCGAGCCCCCAGAGGATAAAAATTGACGGCAGAACGAAAAGGCCGCCCGCAAGGATGCCTCCCCATTTGCCGTTCAGGAGCCAGCCGATGTAGGTGGCGAGCTGCTGCGCCTCGGGACCGGGCAGGAGCATGCAGAAGTTGAGCGCCTGGAGAAAATGATCTTCATCGATCCATTTCTTTTTTTCAACGAGGTCCTTGTGCATGATCGCTATCTGGCCGGTCGGCCCGCCGAAGCTGATGAAACCGAGTTTAAGCCAGTAACTAGCCGTCTCGCCGAAGGTAAGATTCGTCGGTGGCATGGATTTCCTCTCATTCTTTTAAAGCGGGAAGTATTTAAGAATGATGATCTCGCAAAAAGTCTATTTTAGCCACAGAGGTCACCGAGGGCTCAGAGAAAATATTTTATTTATTAAAGTCTTACTCTGTGCTCTCTGTGTGCTCTGTGGCAAATCCTGACTTCTTACGGTTTGATCAAGAATACATTCTGCGCGAGTACCGCTCGACAAGTTTCTGCTCGTCTTTTTTTCTTTTCTGCGTCAGGAATCGCTTATTTTGGTCGAGAAATTCTCTCGCGGTATCGGCTGCGCCTGCTTCGGCAAAGACGATTGCGGATGTGATGTTGTCGTGCCAGGTGCTCCGTTTCTCGTTAAGTATAGCAGCATAAGCGTGTCTATTTATCGTTTTCATCGTAGTTCTCCTCTCATTTCTTCGATGCATACAGCATTTCGAAGAGGTCCATTCCTCTCTCCAGGGCTTCTTGATCCGTCTTCGACGTTTTCCGTATTCCCGTAAGAACGCCTTCGATGCCCTGCGCTTCCGGGTTGTCGTACTTGCGGTCTTTAACATCAAGTTCATGCACGAGTTCCGCCATTTTTTTTACGGTCCTGTCCTTGGTCCCGAAGGCCTTCACCAGGACCTCGAACGTGCACAGATCGTCGATATGCGTAAATTCTCCGTCCCGGATGTCGAACGTTACTTTATTTTTTTCTGCTACGGCGGCGCCGTGATCGGAGACAAACTTAAAGACCGCGTCGGCGTCGATAAATCTCCGGATAAACCACGCGGATGCCATTCTGTCCACGAACGGTTTTTGGCGTGTAAGCCAGGTTTTACCCTGATAAGCTACTGCGTCCTTCCGCGCGATTGAAAGAGGGCGCACGCGGGGCGCGGGATCGGCGATGGTTCTGAGCCCGGTTTCAACGGCTTTTATCCGTTTGTTTAAGACCTCGCCGCTCTTTGATGAGAAGAAATCCGTTTTTCGGATATCGTCGAATTCTTTTTTATTTTTTTTCAACAACTCATAAAGGTTGGCAGTCTGTTGGCTTCTTCCGCCCTTCCGGGTGCTGCTGAGCTTCATTTCCAGTTCAGCGATTTTTATTTCTACGGCATGGTATTCGTTTTCGCGCTGCTGGTTAAAAAGGGCGACGATTTCGCTTTCCTTCAAGGTCTCGATATGCGATGCCTTGACGAAGGCGCCGTCGCCGCCCATTGAGGCGACCTCCGTTATCAGCCACTGGAAGAGCTCGTAGTGCTCGTCGTTATTCGGCAGGATGTATACCGCTCCTTTGAGCTGTACGGCCCCGATTTTCGCAAGCTTTCTCCATATTTTCATCCTGTTGCTGACTGGCTGCGAGGGCACGCTGTAAAAAATCAAAAGCCACTTCTCTTTTGCCGGTGACGGCATATCGGGCTCCTCTTCTTCGGTCGTGTTATCTCTCTTGATAGCACAGGTCGTTGTCGCCGAACTGACAGTCGTCCGGTCGTAAGGCCTGCTCCCGGGACCGTTTACCCGCATTTTTTGCGCCTGACGATGCGTCGCTCGAATCGAAGCTCTCTAATGGTGTTCTCCAGGTTATCTCGTCGCCGACTTCAGCCAAGGCGGGTTCGGCAAGGATGCTGCTTAAGGTCGTCACGTATTTATCCAGGGTCCGTTTCATGGCAGGGCCTCCTCTTCTGATTCTTGTCTATGTAACTGTTGTTCATATTGTAACATCTGTTACAGTAGTTGTCAAGGGGGCTTGTGGGTCTTCCCTGCGGGCCTGGAAGTACAGCCGGGCCGGGCATGAAACGCCTGCGCAACATTCTTCGAAATTTGACGAATCTGTATTTGACAGCGGTGCGCACTTGTGGTTTAATGCGAAGGTATGGAAAGTGATTTAAAAGGGTTTTCTCTGCGGGATGCTCTTCTCATCATCGGGATGCAGAAGCGGACGGGCGAGTTGGTCCTGGAATCCGGCAATAATATCGGAACTATAGTGTTTCACCGGGGGAATATTCTTCAGGCGCTATCTCCCTACTCGCTCGCCATCGGAGACCGGCTGGTCGAAGAAGATGTCATCACAGAAATGGAACTGATCGAAACGCTTATGCTCCAAAAAAAAGGCCCTTATGCGCCGCTGGGAAGTTTGTTAATAAAGGACGGAAAGACCACGTTTGAAGTCGTAGAGCGTCTGGTCCATGATCAGGTGCGGCAGGCCATGACGGAATTCCAGGCTTGGAACGGCCTCACACTCAGCGTCTCGCAGAAGGACCTGCAACCCTACGATGCTATCCATCTGAGTGTCCGCGAATTTATCCCCGGAGACGTCCTCAAAACCGCCCTTTGCTTCTTGTCCGAGAATCCTTGCGCGAGTGAGGTGCTGCCTCCTGCCGCGCCCTTGTCCGCTGACTAACCGCTTTATTAATCGTCTCAAAATAGAAACGACATAATCGAAATCTCCCCTCGCCCCTCTTTGTCAAGGAGGCGTGTCCCTCCCTTTGGAAAAGGGAGGTTAGGAGGAATTTTTTAACATGAATGTACCTGCTATTCGTTAATAAACCACGCGGTTCATCATTTTCGGCAGCGCCGTTCGTAAGAGAGAACGAGCTTCGTTGAACACCGTCAGGTAGGCAGCGGTGCGGTAATCGGGATAGGTGTGGTCGAAAGCCGCAAAGGAGCGGTCTTTGAGTCCGTATCTCAGGGTGACTTCGGCATAGATGTTTGAGCCGATGTAGATGCGGTGCGCGAAGTCTTTGGTCGTTGCAAGAACGACCTTGGCCTCGGTCACATAGCCGGGGTCGAGGTTGATCCTGCGACGATTCGCATCCCCTGCATGAGTGGAAAATTCGGTCTCTATCCCATTCGTGAACAGCTTTACTTCCGGCAATTCCGCGGGGTCTATCAACCGTTCAAAGAAAATAAATTTTCGGACGATTCCGTGGCCCAGCTCATCCTGGTAATAATCCGTACGGTCCCAGGGCAGGATGCCGCTTTGAAAATCAAGCGGCCCGTATTTTTTGCCAAAGATATCGGCGCAGGCGTCGAAGAGCGAAGGCTCGACTGAAAGCATCCCGATGAACAGTTTTACCGGCAGTGGTCTGCGAATGTTTCCCATATCGAATCAGCCTAAAAAAATCAGTAACCACGGATGAACACGGCATGGTCTCATAATAATCCGTACATTTCCTGATTTGTCATCCCCGAGTGCTTCCATC
Organism: Nitrospirota bacterium; assembly: GCA_041491325.1. Lineage (GTDB taxonomy): Bacteria > Nitrospirota > UBA9217 > UBA9217 > UBA9217 > JBAZLV01. The sequence continues at coordinate 4,043 of JBGPUS010000013.1, forward strand.
GGGGATATGGTTTTTAACACCAGATTCCCGATTAAAACCTCGGGAATGACAGCTGTCTATGTTGTTTCTATTTTGAGACAATTAAATATCCGTGGTTCCAGCCGCCGTTATTAGAATCAGCGATCTCGGTTTCCTATTCAAAAATAAATTTAGACAAACCATTCAAGCCCGTGAGAGGGAGTTCCACGTCCACTTCCACGGCGCCGTTTTCCAGTTCCCGTTCGGCGACAATGCTGTACCCCCGTACAAACCCCTGAATTTTTTCCGTGTATTTTTTCTCGCCCAGATAGGACTTGAGGTTGTGGTCCCGGTCTACTTTGAGCTGGTCCAGAATTTTCAGAAGATTTCTCTGCGCGTCGACAAGCGCGGCGCGTTTCGCCAACTCATGGCGGATCGTTTGGTTGGGGCCCTTGGCCGGGGGCAGCCCCATTCCCTTGGCCCGGATTTTACCGCCTGCCCAATCGACTCCGTCAACAGAGGTAATGTAAAGAAGACTGACGTTCCGCGACGCTTTTTGATCCGCGCCGAGGTTTACCTCCATGGAATCGCCCGCATATCCCGGCGCTTCGGCCTTGACCGTATAATGCCCCGAAGGAAGCCCGGTGAACTCATATTTCCCCTCAGGACCGGCAGCGATACCGGCACGCTCTTTGCCTTCATACAGCAGAACTACTCTGGCGCCGCTGCCGCCGGGAGTTATGGTCCCGGTCAGCGCGGCAGCGCCGGAAGAAGGAGCAAACTCGATCAAGGGAAGAACGGTTGTTTTATCCGGTTCAATGATTATCCCGGGAAAGCTCATGGGAAAGGGCGCTAAAGGAGCGGTTACGCTGACATCGTAGCTGCCGGGCGCAAGGACCGCCCTGAATTTTCCGTCCTGGGCGTTTGCGGTGACAGCGGAAACCGATTTTCCGGACTGCATAACCGTAATTGTAGCGCCCGAGTTCGGCGGCGCGATGGCCCCTTCGAGAGCGCCGTTTTGTTTTGCTTTACAAGCGAATGCTAAAATGAGAACGAGCAGCAAAATGCCTTTACGGTATATGCGCATATCAGCCTCCTTAATGGGTACGAGTATATCATAAAAGGGCTGGCAGGTAAAATTCTCTCCACTCCGCTTACGATGCCGAAAACGCGTGAAAATTCCGCATGAGCTTGATGCGGGCCTTGCCGATATAATAGGCGGATTCTTCTTCTTGACAAACAGAAAAGGTCTGATATAGTAATTCCATGCAAGTCACGCGCGAAGGGGACTACGGAATAAGAAGTGTCCTGTTTCTGGCCCGCCATCCCATAAAAAAAGTCAGCTTTGTGAACGAAATTTCGGAAGAATACAAGATTCCGCGAAGTTTCCTCGCGAAGATACTTCAAAAGCTCGTCAAAGCGAAGATCGTACGCTCCTACCGTGGCGTAAAAGGCGGGTTTTCGCTGACAAAACCGGCGCATGATATTACCGTGCTCGACGTGCTTGAGGCCATTGAAGGCAAACTAGCCCTCAATATCTGCGTTCCCGACAAAAAGAAATGCGCCTTTTCAAAACACTGCCCCACCCATTTTCTGTGGGCCAACGTCCAATCTAAAGTTTCGGAAACTCTCAAAAAAACAAATTTCGAGGAGTTGGCAAAGCAGAGAACATAAGACTTTTCATTATAGTAGAACTATAGTAGAACGATGAGTCGGAAATAGTGGCTTCGTCGGCCGACCGTCGCACCAGCTACACTCGCCATTAATCATTATTCGGGGAAAACCATATGACAGAGAACGGGTATGATTATCGGGCCGTAAAAGGGTTCGCAATAGCCGCCCTGTTTTGGGGCGTCGTCGGACTGGTGATCGGGGTCCTGATTTCCCTCCAGCTCGTATATCCTCAGCTTAATCTCACATCATGGCTCACCTACGGCAGGCTCCGGCCGCTTCATACAAATGCCCTTATTTATGGCTTTACCGTGCCCGCTTGCTTCAGCCTGTTCTTTTACATGGCGCAGCGGCTTTGCAGGGCGCCACTCGCTTTCCCCGGGCTCGCGCGGGGCATGCTGTATTTTTTTAATGTCCTTATCGTGCTTGCGGCCCTGTCGCTCTTTGCCGGCATGAACACGAGCAAAGAGTACGCCGAACTCGAGTGGCCTCTCGACATTGCGGTCGTTGTACTTTGGGTCATGTTCGCGGTCAATATCATCGGCACGATCCTCAAGCGTAAAGAAGAGCAGATGTACGTCTCGCTTTGGTTCATGCTTGCCACCGTCGTCGGTGTGGCCGTCGTTTATATCGGAAACAACCTCGAAGTTCCCGTCTCGTGGTCCAAGTCTTACTCGCTGTACGCCGGTGCAAACGACGCCAATATCCAGTGGTGGTTCGGCCACAACGCCGTGGCCTTCGTTTTTACCACGATCCCGCTCGCTGTTTTTTACTACATCCTTCCCAAGACTACCGGAGCTCCGCTTTACAGCCACCGGCTTTCGCTCGTCGGTTTCTGGTCTCTGGTATTTGCCTATCTCTGGACCGGCGCCCATCACCTTATCTATTCGCCGCTGCCGGACTGGATACAAACTACGGCAATCGCCTTCAGCTTCTTTTTAATTGCTCCCTCGTGGGCCTCGGTAATCAACGGCTACGGCACTATGAACGGCCAATGGGAACAAATGCGGAGCAACTACCTGGTCAAGTTCATCGTTCTCGGTATCACCTTTTACGGCCTCCAGACGCTCCAGGGACCAAGCCAGGCGGTACGGTCTTTCAGCGCTCTCATTCACTACACGGATTGGGTGCCCGGGCACGTGCACATGGGCACCATGGGGTGGGTGACCATGACCCTTTCCGCCGGGTTCTACTATATGCTTCCGCGGATTTACCATACCGAGATCTACAGCATCAAGCTAGCAAACCTCCATTTCTGGCTTGTGCTGGTGGGCCAGCTCATCTATTCCGTGACCATGTGGATCACCGGTATACGCCAGGGGGCCATGTGGCAGGCGATGAACACCGACGGAAGCCTGGTGTATCCAAACTTTATTCAGACGCTGACGCCCAATTATCCTTTTTGGAACATGCGCACGGCGGGAGGGATCATCTTTCTTGTGGGGTTCCTTGTGTTCGTGTTCAACGTCTATAAGACCATCAGGCAGGCGCCTGCTACGGAAAAGGCGTGAGGTCAAGAAGGTAAGATGGTAAGTAGAAATCACTGAGGAGAAGCTCATGGACGTCGATAAACAACCGGTCATCTTCATCATCCTTGCGGCGCTCACCATACTGGTCGGCACGCTGGTTACTACCTTCATTCCGCTCTTTGTCGGCGCCGCGACCCCGTCACTCGAAAAAGTAATTCCGTACAAGCCGCTGGAACTCGAAGGCCGGGACATTTATATCCGCGAAGGCTGCAACAATTGCCACACGCAGACAGTACGCCCGTTGCCGTACGAGACCGCGCGCTACGGCAGTTTCTCCACGCTCGAAGATTCCGCCCTCGACCGGCCTCATCTTTGGGGCTCGAAACGAACAGGCCCGGACCTTGCGCGTGTCGGCATGAAGTATCCGGCGGCCTGGCATTATATGCACATGAAAAGTCCGCAGAGCATGTATGCGCAATCGAATATGCCGGCCTATGCCTGGCTGGGCGATGACAAACTGGACACGCGCTGCACGGAAAAGAAAATGAAAACACTCGCTTATCCTTATACGCAGAGCGATATGAACGTGCTCGAAGGCAAGACCGAAATGGACGCTCTCGTGGCCTACCTTGTGCGGCTTGGTAAGGAGTTGAGGCCGTAATATGGCGTTGAAGGCATGGCTGTATATCGGATTTACCGGAATGCTTGTGCTGGTTTTACTGTCGCTCATGGTGTATTATTTCAAACGAGAGCGGCGGGAGAGGGTGGAGTCGCCGAAACACCGGATGCTGGATGAAGACTAAGCACCAATGGCCAAACGCCAAATTACATTGCGGCTTGGTAATTGAATAATATTGATGAAACCTTAAGAAGTCTGGATTTGCCACAGAGCACACAGAGTAAGACTTTAATAAATGAAATCTTTACTCAGAGTCCTCGGTGACCTCTGTGGCTAAAATAGATTTTTTGCGAGATCTTTTTTACAGGAGTCGCGCATGTCTGATTTCGACGGAATAAAAGAACGACAGGAAGGCAAGAAAAAGATGCCTCTCGGCATGACCATTCTGTTCGTGGGACTCGCGCTCTTCGGTCTGGCCTATCTGTATCTCTACTCACCGCAGACGACCGGCTGGACGCAAATGGCGCAGTATGCGGAAAAGACCACACGCCTTGCCCTTTCGGCGACAACACATGCCGAGGTTGAAAGCACCGAGACGGCGGCACATGAGCAAATGGAAGCTCTGGAACGGGGAGAGAAAATATATCAGGAAAACTGCGCGATGTGCCACGGCATGAAACTGGAAGGCGGCGTGGGCCCGTCCCTTGTTGGTCCGAAATTTATTTACGGCGGATCATTGGAAGACCACATGCGCGTGATCAGCAAAGGGACCTCAAAGGGGATGCCCGGCTTTGCAGCTCAGCTTGGAGCGGTGAAGATCTACAGCGTTGCCAACTATCTGCACAAAGTCCACAACCATTAAAAAGCGATGATTCTAAAAACATTTCATGGCCGCAGGCGACTTACCGCATGGCTGCTGGCCGCACTTATAGTCGGGCTTCCGTTTGTCCGCGTGAACGGTGAAAGCGCCCTGCGGTTCGACATCCCCTCGCTCAAGCTCTATTTTTTCGGTTCGGTTTTCTGGATCAGCGAGGCCTTTTTTTTCCTCCTTGCGCTGCTCCTTTTCTTCATCGGCATCATGCTGTTCACCGTGCTCTTCGGCCGCATCTGGTGCGGCTGGGTGTGCCCCCAGACCGTCCTGTCCGATTTTTCAAAAGCACTCGCGAAAGCCGCAAGCAGAGTTTCCGCCCGTCCCGCGGTCCACGCGCTGCTGTCGCACACCCTGATCTTCTCGTTTTCCGTTCTGGTTTCCGCCTCTCTCATATGGTACTTCGTATCGCCTTACCAGATGTTCATGGACACGGGCGCTCTCGGGCCGTGGACCGGCGGTTCATGGATATTTTTTACCACGCTGGTATACCTTGATTTTGCTTTTGTCCGGCATCGTTTCTGCGGTTCGGTTTGCCCCTATGCGAGAATGCAGAGTGTATTTTTCGACGACGGCTCGCTCACGATCGGTTTCGACCGGTCCCGCGCCGACGAATGCATGCGCTGCGAAGCGTGCGTGCGGGATTGCCCCATGGGAATCGACATCAGGGACGGCCTTCAGGTTGAATGCATCAACTGCGCCCAGTGCATAGACACGTGCGCCGCCCAGAAGGACGTGCAAAATAAAAAACCGCTTATCCGGTATTTATTCGGAAGCGGAGGCGAAAACAAAGCAAGCCGAAGGCCGCGCGTTGTCGGCCTCAGCGTCGTGTTTGCCATGCTGGCCGCCCTGTTCGTGTATCAGATAATTTTGAGAATGCCGGTGGACTTTCTTGTGCTGCCCAACCAGTCGCAGCCGTATCATCGGACCGGTTTCAAGGGCACGCTCATGAATGCCTACGATCTTTTTGTCGAGAACCGGAGTCTGTCTTCCGGCGAGTACCGCCTGTCCATCAGCGGGGTCAAGGACGCGGAACTCGCCATCGTTCATAATCCATTTACCATTCCCATGAACTCAGGCGTCCGAACCAGGATCTACGTTTTTGTAAAAAAACAAAATCTTTCCGAGCGTATTACGTTACTGCGTTTTACGCTGGAAAGCACAACCTCGCCGGAGATACGGGTTATCCGTGAAGCCCCCTTCGTTTACCCGGAGCGCACCGATGAAGGCGTTGAAATCTAAGGCCGTCTCTTCCGGCGCGTCCTCGCTGGTCTGTGAGCACTGCCTGCTGCCGGTCTCCGCGCGTGAAGCCGTTTATGACGAACGCACAGAAAATCGCAAGGTCTTTTGTTGCCATGCCTGCCGGTCCATATACCGGATGATCATCGAAGAGGGCTTGGGAGCGTTTTATACGAAACGGGACTGGAATTCATCAGGCCTTCCCGAAATGCTTAGAGGCCCTCGATCCCTTGACACGGAAACTCCCGCCGTTGAACTTGAATTCCTTCTTCCTTATATAAAAGGCCAGAGCCACAGCAAAGAGGCCGACCTCATGATCGAGGGCATCCGGTGCGCGTCCTGCGTCTGGCTGAATGAAAAGATACTCAATCGGACAAAAGGCGTTCTCTCCGCGCGAATTAATTTCTCCACCCACAAGCTCCGCGTTACCTGGGACAGCAGCGCGACGACGCTCGGCAGGATCATTTCCCGCTTGCAATCCATCGGGTATGTTGCGCGGCCATACACGCCCGCGGCCCAGGAGCTGATCGACAATAACGAGGGCCGCGACCTCCTTATCCGTCTCGGCGCAGCCGCCTTCTTCTCCATGCAACTGATGATGATAAGCTTCGGCCTGTACGCGGGGTTTTTTCAGGGAATCGACCCCGGCGCGAAACGATGGCTCGAAGCAGCGGCCATGCTGGTCTGTACGCCTGTCTTGTTCTATTCCGGCCGACGGTTTTTTGAAGGAGCATTCCGGGGAATAAAAAACCTCGCGCTGAACATGGACGCGCTCATCTCGCTCGGGGCTTTGTCTGCGTATTTCCTGAGCATACGAAACATGCTCATGAACGGCGAGGTATACTTCGACACGTCCGCCATGATCATCACCCTCGTTCTGTTCGGCAGGTTTCTCGAACACTCGGCAAAACGCAAGGCCTCGCAGGCCGTGTCGCGGCTTCTTGCTCTTCTACCCCGCCAAGCGCGGATCATTCGCGGGAATGAACGCATACTGGTATCCACGAGCGACGTAAAGAGGGGAGCTCGCCTTGAAGTCCGGCCCGGTGAGAAGATACCACTCGACGGAATCGTACGAAAAGGCAACTCGGATGTCGACGAGTCCCTCGTTACCGGGGAAGCCAAGCCTGTTGAAAAATCATCCGGCTCTGAAGTCATCGGCGGTTCCATGAACGGGGTGGGGACGCTGGTGATCGAAGTGTCCCGCGTCGGAGAGGAAACCGTCCTGTCACAAATCGCCAAGCTCATAGAGAACGCACAAGCCGCTGCGGCCCCGATACAACGGCTGGGAGATCGCGTTTCACGGTATATCATTCCCGTTGTCATTGCGGCGGCGTTTATGACGTTCCTCTATTGGTCTCGGCAGATCGGCACGGAAAAATCCGTGCTGAATGCCGTATCGGTCCTCGTGATCGCCTGCCCGTGCGCGCTTGGGCTTGCCGTGCCGGTCGCCCTCCTTGCGGCAACCGGGAAAGCCGCCCGAAGCGGCATCCTGATCAAGGGTGGGGATATCATCGAGCGCCTGCAGGGTATTGATACGGTCATTTTCGACAAGACCGGAACGATTACGACCGGGAAGTTGGAATTCGTGGAAATACAGGGTCCAGGGGGAGGAAAGCAGGGTCCAGGGTCCAGGGGCCAGGGTCCAGGAGCAGGACATCAAGGGCAAGGGGAGGAAGTGTCCGAAATTCTTCAGTACGCCGCATCCGCGGAACAGGGGTCTGAGCATCTCGTCGGAAAAGCAATCGTCAGTTATGCGGAGGCGCAGGGGATTGAGCGGTTTCCTGTTGATTCATTCCGCGCTCTACCGGGACTGGGAGTCAGTGCAACCATAAACCAGGCGCAGGTCTTCGTGGGAAAGCGTGCTCTTCTTGAGCAGGAAGGCATTGAGCCTGGTCCGGAGATCGGCTTGCTTGCCGATAAACTGGAATTCGAAGGCAATACCGTGGTCTGGGTATCCCATGATAAAACAGTTTTGGGCCTCATCGCGCTAAGGGATTTGCCGAGACCTGAGGCGCGCACTGTTGTTGAACGCTTGCAAAAAATGAAGCTCGACGTTCGCATGATCTCCGGCGACAATCAGGCCGCGTCCGCCGCGGTAGCAGACCAAACAGGCATCAGCTCTGTTCGCGCGAGCGCTCTGCCTGCGGATAAAAGCGAGGAAATTTTAAAACTGCGCCGTGAAGGAAGGACCATTCTCATGATATGAGACGGGATCAATGATGCGCCCGCTCTTGCGGCCGCGGATGTGGGAATGTCCATGTCATCGGGCTCGGACATCGCCATGGAATCCGCCAACGTGGTTCTGATGAGGCCGGATTTATCATGTGTTGTCGAGGCCATTGAAGATTCCAGAAAAACCTTCAAGATCATTAAGCAGAATCTCTTCTGGGCTTTTTTTTACAATGCAGCCGCCATACCTCTCGCCATGGCCGGGGCGCTTAGTCCGATCGTCGCCGCGGCAGCTATGGCCATAAGTTCTGTTACGGTAACAGCAAATTCGCTCAGGGCAAAATGAAACAAGTGGGCTTGCGGTCCTTCACGAGCATTATAATCGAACCACCTCCCCAACCCCTCCTTGGCAAGGAGGGGAGTTTATAGTTCCTCCCCTTAGCAAGGGGAGGTTAGGTGGGGTGATTTTAGTGGAATTGCAGATATAGAACTGAATGACGGAGTTTGGCGAAGATCCTGATGCATAAATATACGGGAATGGTCAGACGGGGTAAATCTTAAATGCCACTACCTTGCGGGCGTTGTCGAAATCTCCGTCCTTGTGGAGCAGATACAGGTTGTGCTCGATTGCGGTCTGAATAATGAGGCAGTCAATAGTACTGCTGACGGTTACCCCTTTTCGCCTGCACTGAAAATAAATTTTCGCGGCAGCCGCAAAGGAGGCCCGAGGGTCCTTCAAGAAGTAGAAGGTCTGCGTGTCAAGGTAGTCCTTGGCTCGGGCAAAGTCCTTTTCTGTTTTGACGCCCTGTAATAGTTCCTGATAAATGAATGAATTAATTCCGTAGGGGATATTATCGTCAAGGACGCGCTGAAATACCGCCGCCGCTTTCGAGCTTTTCCCCGTAAAGTAATCGATCAGAACAGAAGTATCAACGAGAATCACCGTGCCCTCCCTTTGCGAAGCGCCTTATAATCATAGTCGTCTCGAAAGCCTATTTTGCCCCGAAGCTCTCGCAGGTCCCGTTTTTGGCGCGCGGCAATCAGCTCTTCAAGCGCCTCATGCACAAGGTCTTTTTTCGTTTTCGCCTTGGACAGCTTTAGCGCCTTTTTGACCAGTTCCTCGTCTAGAACGATGTTTGTCCTCATTTTCATACACCTCCTTATACACCCAATATAACACATAGATTGGCTGAAGAAAAGACCAAAATCCCTAACGCCGGAAAGGCCGGAAAACTTTTTAGCCACCGAGATCACCGAGAACACAGAGAGAAACAAAAACTGTAGATTTCTAAATACTTTCGAGCCTTTCTCGGTGCCCTCTGTGCGCTGTGCAGAAATAGTCTTGCCGTTTTGGGTAGAATTTGACCCTATTGTTACACGAAACGAGGGAAAAAAATCAGTTTATCGTGAAACGTGCGCCTTGATACGCTTTACGTTTAGTGATAAAAGTAAAGCATGGAGGATGTCGTCATGAAAACAATCCGCCTCAACTCAAAGAATCAAATTGTACTTCCTCGCGAGGCCAGAGATGCTATGGGGCTCAAGGGCCAGGATGAATTGCTGGTCGTCGTAAAGGACAATCTGACCGTTATTATGCCCAAACCGAAGAGCCATCGTGCGGCGCTGTCCGGTCTCGGCAAAGGCATTTATGGCAGGAGTTACCTCAAGAAGGAACGGTCGGCGTGGTAGCGGCTGCACTCAAGCGCTTTCTCCGCAAACACCGCATTATTGCCTTTGATACCGGCCCCCTCATTTACTTTGTCGAGGAACATCCCCGCTATTTACCACTCTGCGAACTCATATTCGATGGTGTAGGATCCGGAACCGTCAAAGCCTCCACGTCCACCCTTACCCTGCTGGAAACTCTGGTGAGACCTTACCAGCTTAAGACTGACGAATTGGTCCTGAAATTCTATTCTTTGCTGACCACGTATCCTCATCTGGCCTGGGTTCCGATGACGCTGAACATCGCGGACTTGGCCGCACGGCTGCGGGCGGAGCACCATTTGAAAACACCGGATGCGATCCAGGCGGCCTCCGCCATTACAAGCGACGCTACGGGTTTTGTCTGTAATGACCGCGCGTTTCAGAAAATCCCGGAACTTGAGTGCCTGATCCTCGACGATTACAGCTAACGTGAACGCAGAATGCACTCGGAGCTGATATATTCTGGATGCAGTGAAGGAGCTCGGTTAACATGTATTGTCGCGAATCTTTCCTGTACTCGTTGTAGTATCCATTCTTTGAAACAAAACTTTTTCTCCCTCTGGGCGGTCTCGGCAGCTCCTCGGAACTTCGATAGCTCACGCCGTAATTCTGAGTCTGCTTCTTAGACCGCACCATCTCTTTTCTGGACTTTTACAAATATCTGTAGTAAAGTCTGTCATTATTCAATTACTTGCGCCTGACGCCTCTTGGAGGATTATGCCTGTTATAAAATCCATCCACCAAAAGATCATCTCATTTCGGGACGAGCGCGATTGGTCGCACTTCCACGATCCTTTCCTCGAACCCGTCATTAGGAGCCGATAATGTTGACGCCGAAGAGATTGACCATAGACGAGGTGATAAGTCGAATAATTACAGTTAATGATGGTATACGACAATTTTGGAAAAAAGCAGACGATTGGGCTCCTGTAGAAGCTGCAAAATTACTCAGTAAGTCGCGGCTCGATTGGCAGGTGTCTCTGTCCACCTGTCTGAATATGTGGCGAGCGATTACAAAAAATAACGAAGGAGGCCTCATTCTTGCGTGGGCTAATTTGGGCAGTCTCGTTGAAGGAAGCATGAAGCTATTTTTATCTGTTTATTACAAAGATTATGAAAAAGACATTGACGCTTTTAAGGATAAAAAAACTAATAAATTAATAGACCCTGATATCCTGGAATTGGAGAGATTGCGGGTGTTCTTTAGCAAAAAAAAGATTTGGGGCAAAAACAAGTCATGGGATAAGTGGATTCTCCATATTCAGCAGCGAAGAAATGCGGTTCATGCCTATAAACACAGGGATATCGGTAACCAAAAAGAATTTTTTGAAGATGTCCGCAAATACCACCTCTTTCTTGAATTCATTAATGGTAGCCTGCCATATCCAGACGAGAATTATAGCTCAAGTGAATAACTTGGAGTCGATCGTGTGGATTACTTTGAAGGCTGTACACCGGGGAAATTGCTACAATGCAGTACCACAGCGAAAGGAAGCATAATGCCCGAACTTCATTTCAAGGGAAAAGAATTTGTTTACAACCATCACCTTACGGTGCCTTACCGGCCGTTAATTGCGCAGCCTGAGAAGTCACTTGACGATAATCCGGAAAATCTGATTATTCATGGTGACAACCTGCATGCGTTGAAAGCCCTGCTGCCCCGTTATGCGGGCAAAGTGGATTGCATCTTTATCGACCCACCATACAATACTGGCAATGAAAACTGGTCCTACAACGATAACGTAAACAATCCCATGATGAGGGAATGGCTATCCAGCAATCCGGTGAACAAAGAGGATATGTTGCGCCATGATAAATGGGCTTGCATGATGTATCCGCGGTTCAAACTGCTTCATGATCTGATGTCAGAGCGAGGCAGCTTCTGGATGACCCTTGACGACAATGAGATTCACCATGCAAGGATGTTGTTGGATGATATTTTCGGCGATGAAAACTTCGTTACTACAGTGATTTGGCAAAAAGTCTATTCACCCAAAAACACGGCGGACTATTTCTCGGAAGACCATGACTATATACTGGTATATGCCAAAGACAAAGAGAATTGGGCGCCGGAACTGCTGCCGCGCACAGAAAAAATGGAAGCTCGATATTCGAACCCCGATAAGGATCCAAGAGGGCCGTGGAAACCGGGTGATCTTTCTGCAAGGAATTACTATGGAGAAGGGACGTATTCGATTACCTGCCCGTCAGGCCGCGTTATTAGTGGCCCGCCACCAGGAACTTATTGGCGCTTAAAGAATGAGAATTTTAAAAAGTACGATGCAGATAAAAGAATATGGTGGGGTGAAGATGGTAATAACGTCCCGGCCATAAAGCGATTTCTGTCAGAAGTAAAACAAGGTGTTGTTCCACAAACATTGTGGTTCTACAACGAGGTTGGCCATACTCAAGACGCTAAAAAGGAACTGCTCTCCATTCTAAAATTTGAATCATCAGAAGATGTTTTCATTACGCCGAAACCGTCTACGTTGATCGAACGTGTCTTGAAGCTCTCCACTGATCAGGATTCCATAGTTCTCGATTCCTTCGCCGGTTCCGGCACCACAGCTCATGCGGTTCTCTCTCTCAATGCGAAGGACGGCGGCAATCGTCATTTCATTCTCGTAGAATGCGAAGATTACGCCGACACATTGACCGCTGAGCGAGTGCGACGCGTAATATACGGTTATGCAGCCGAGGGAACGCAGAGAGAGGAACTATATCGCCACAAGATAAATTTTGCCGCCCTGAAAGACGCTCAGAAGATATTGTTGAAGGTTGAAGCCACTGAGAAGCTGAAAGAAGATCGCTTCGATAAGATCACGAAGACAATCAAGAACAACGAACTGTTGGTTGTCGGCGAGAAGAAAATCACCGAAAAGGTCGAGGGATTGGGCGGCGGGTTTACTTTCTATACCCTCGGCGATCCGCTGGATCTGGACAAACTGCTGACCGGAGAAAACCTGCCGGATTACGCCAACATGGGCGCATGGCTGTTCCATACGGCAACCGGAGAGCCGCTTAAACAGGACGGCATACGACTGGATGACTGGTATTTGGGCCAGAGCCGCGGTTATCACGTCTGGCTGATCTATAAGCCCGATCTTAATTTCCTCAAGTCCCGAGACGCGGCGCTGACCCTCACTTTAGCGGAGAAGATCGCGGCAACGCACAAAGACAAGAAACATCTTGTTTTCGCGCCCGCCCGTTTTGTCGCCAATAAATTTCTCCATCCCCTCGGCGTGGAGCATGCCCCGTTGCCGTTTGCGCTGTACCGGTTCGAGAAGGGTTGAAGTTGGAGATTGCGGAGTTTATCCCGAACGACAAGGGCGAGATTGCCGCGCTTCGCTCGCAATGACGGCATGGGAGCACGCTCGCAAAGACGGCAAAAGAGGACTTTTTTGCGGCTTGCCTTGTTGAAAAAGGATTGCGCAGGTTGTCCTGCTGGCATTATAATTTAACTGGGATAGGGCATGTAGGGAGGACCTGATGGGAAAAGATCCGCAGGAATGGCTGAAGCAGGCTGACTATGACATTGATACGGCGGAGTTTATGTGTTCCGGCGACAGGAACATGTATGCTGTTTTCATGTGCCACCTGTCTGTTGAGAAGGCCTTGAAGGGGATCTATCAAAAGAGATCAAGCGCTGTGCCGCCCAGGACGCATAATCTGGTCTTTCTGGCCGAAAAAGCCCAAATAGAGTTCCCTCAGGCATTGAGCGACTTCATCTTTTCTCTGAATCATGCGGCGGTCCCAACACGTTATCCCGACGATCTTCAAAGAATGTTGAAAGATTACAATAAAGAAAAAACGAGAGAAATCGTTGATAAAAGCAAAGAGGTGTTGAAATGGCTAAAGACCTTGTATTAGAGGCGATCGCTTTTCTGGAACAACAGATGGAAAAAAGCGGGCTCCGTATTTTCAAGCTTATTCTTTTCGGGTCACAGGCCACAGGACAGGCGAACGAGGAGAGCGACATTGATATTGTCGTTCTGTCCGAGGACTTCCGGAATAAAGACATCTTTGAGCGGGCGCTATTGATCAAAGACGCGGAGATCCTCACTATCAAAAAGTTTATGGTGCCTTTCGATATCATCACGATGACGCCGGAGGAGTTTGAAAGCGAGTCTTCTCTCGTCGGTCTTTATGCAAGTGAAGGCAAAGTGGTGTACGGATAAGAGCAGGTTCGAGAAGGGGTGCGGTCAGATACGAACTACGAGATTGCTTCGCTTCTCTCGCAATGACCAACGAGGGACCTGCAATGATGATGTTTCGGTTTTACGGTCATTGCGAGGAACGAAGTGACGCGGCAATCCCGGTTTATGGATCGATTAAGAAACGTAAGATTGCGGAGTCTATCACGAACCAGTAAAACGAGATTGCTTCGCTATGCTCGCAATGACGGCGAAGGTTCACAATGATAAATAAGGGCCACTTTCATGGCGACTGAAAAACTTTACTGTGTCTACATCATGACCAATCCTCGAAATACAGTGCTCTATACCGGAGTAACAGGCAATCTCCAGCGAAGATGCTATGAACATAAACAAAAGTTGGTTGAGGGCTTTACGAAAAAGTACAATGTGAATAAGCTCGTATATTATGAAGTTTGTCGTGACCCCGAAACCGCCATACAAAGAGAAAAACAGATTAAAACCGGATCGCGAGAAAAGAAGCTTCTATTGATAAACGGGATGAATTCTGAATGGCGGGATTTATATGATGAGTTGTAGCTTTTTATCGGTCATTGCGAGAAGCGAAGCGACGCGGCAATCCAGGTTTATGGACCGGTTGAGAAGTGTGAGATTGCGAAGTTTATCCCGAACGACAAAAGCAGATTGCCGCGCTTCGCTCGCAATGACAGCGGGGACGGGCTCGCAATGACGGCGAGGGGCAATCCTCGCAATGACGGTAATAAGCGAACAATTAAAAGGGCACTATGGAGCTTAAAGACTTTCAGCAGACGGTTTTAGACGGTCTTGACCAGTATCTTGATGAATTGGTCCTGCAACGGGAGAACTACGTCAAGATCGAAAAGCTGAAACAAGAGAATCCCGGTGTTGAAATTGCCCTCCCTGATTTTACAGAGAGCGCGTGGCTAAAACTGCGTAACGCCGGGTCATTGCCCTCTGCCCGAGCCAACATTGCCTTCAGCCCTCGCAAGGATGGTGTCAACCGCCCTGTCCCCGCCACATCCCTGAAAATTCCTACCGGCGGTGGAAAGACCCTTTTGGCCGCGAATGCCGTGTCCCGCATTATGGGCAAGTGGGTAAGGAGAAACAGCGGATTTATCCTTTGGATCGTGCCGAACGATGCGATCTACACCCAGACGAAAAAAGCCCTGACCAACCGGGAGCATCCGTACCGCCAACAACTGGACAAGGCGGCTGCGGGGCGGGTGAAGATACTGGAAAAGATCGACGCTCTTAATAAACGGGACGTGGAGTCCCATCTCTGTGTCATGCTCCTGATGCTGCAATCGGCGAACAGGGAGACGCAGGAGACTTTGCGCATGTTCCGCGACCGGGGGAACGTCCACGGATTTTTCCCGGCTGAAGACGATTATATGGCCCATCACGAAGTGCTGAAAGTCACGCCGAACCTGGACGTGTACGGCGAGCGGGACATCATGGCGGCCATTGTCAAGGACTCCCTGGGCAACGTGCTGCGTTCCATTCGGCCTGTTGTGGTCATGGACGAGGGCCACAGGGGATATTCGAAGCTGGCCTTGCAGACATTATACGGTTTCAATCCCTGTTTTGTGCTGGAGCTTTCCGCTACGCCGAAGGACCGTCCGAAAGACGCGCCGCCCATGTTCAGCAACTGGCTGGTCGACGTGCGCGGCAAGGCGCTTGATAAAGAAGGCATGATCAAGCTGCCCATCAACGTCACGGTCCGCGGCGGGGACGATTGGCGCGACTGTCTTCGCGAGAGCTTCGAGTGCTTGAACCGTTTGCAGGCGGAGGCTGATCGTCTGAAGGCGGATGTTGACCGCTACGTCCGGCCGATCTGCCTGGTGCAGGTCGAGCGCACCGGCAAGGACCAGCGCGAAAGCGGTTTCATCCATGCAGAGGCCGTGCGCGAGTATCTGCTCACGCTCGGCGTGCACGAGCAGGAAATAGCGATCAAAACTTCGGAAAAGAATGAACTGAAAGACCCCGAAAACATCGACCTCTTGAGTCCAGCCTGTCAGGTGCGTTTCATCATAACCAAACAGGCGCTTCAGGAGGGTTGGGATTGCCCGTTTGCATACGTTCTCAGCTCCCTTGCTCCGACAACGAATAAAAACGCCATGACCCAGCTGGTGGGCCGAATTCTCAGGCAGCCGGATACCGTGAAGACGGGCATGGCCGCTCTGGATGAATGCTATGTTATCTGCTTCCACGCAACGACCAAAGAGATTATCGAGAACATCAAGGCCGGCCTTGAACAGGAAGGCATGGCCGATCTGTCCGATGCAATCCGGGAGCAGAAGGGCGGAGACGGGTCAAAGCCGCCGGAACCCCGCAAGCTGTTGCGACGTGATGCATTCAAGGGGACAAAAATTTTTCTGCCGGTGATCAACCGGGTAGACGGCGAAATAGTTCGTCCGCTTGATTATGAGCAGGACATCCTGTTCCGGCTGCCCTGGGAACAGATCAGGCCCGACGCGGAATTCATGCAGAGGATCAAGAACACCAAAGCAGCGGCTGATACGCGCGTGGTCAGGGTCGGCTTGAAAGAGGATACAACAACAAAGGATTTTATCGAAACCGCCGACGTGATGATACGGCCGCTCAGCGAGAGATTCGACCCCGTTTATGTCGTGCGCGCTGTTTCGGACATTATGCCGAACCCCTGGATGGCGAGGGAGTTGTTGGCGCAGGTCGTCAGTCTTCTCGCCTCTGAAGGATTGGACATTGACGCTCTTGGCTTGCGTGAGGCCAATATCATCGAGGAGCTGAGGTCTTTTTTATCGGCTGAACGGGACAAACTGGCGGAAAGCCTGTTCAAGTCGGAAGTGGCGGCTGGAAGAATTCAGTTCCGGCTCAGAACCGATGGGCACAATTGGAAGTTGCCTGATATCATCGAAACCGACAGGGTCGCCGAAAGCCGCCAGCTATACCGGGACGATGGCAAAATCGTGGAGAGAAGTCTCTTTTCACCTGTATACGCCGATGATCTGAATGAGTATGAACAGCGTGTCGCCTGTTACCTGGACGGCGACCAGGCCGTGAACTGGTGGCACAGGAATATCGCAAAACGCCATTATTCGCTTCAGGGGTGGCGAAAACACAAGGTCTATCCGGATTTCATCTTTGCAATGACCGCTGACGGAGAGAAACAGCGCTTGCTGATCATCGAGACGAAGGGCGACCAATTGCAGAATCTCGATTCAAAATACAAGCAGAAGCTGCTCGATCTGTGCTCCGATATGTTTACTTGGGAAAACATTACCACGGTCGGAGAATTAGAGCTTGTCTATAATCCGGCCACCACGGTGACGTGCGCCCTGGTATATCAGGAGCACTGGCAAACGGATTTAGCCGGGATTATGCGGGAGTGAACGTAGTAGGAGGAATCACTCTGAACAGACGGACGGATTCGCTGGAATCTTCAAGTTTCGAAATAATATAGGATTTGGCATTTGGAGTTTGATCCATGCTCTGGACCATCATCGCCCTCATCGTTCTCATGTTCTTCATCGGCCTGGCAGCCTGGTTTGTATTCATCTGGGCCGTGAAGGCCGGTCAGTTCGACGACATCGAGCGGCCGAAACACAGGATGATGGACGACGAGGAGTGATCCCGGTATCTCTTTTTATTTTTCTCTGCTATAATCCGTCCATCGCTAACGTTCTGCTGAGGCTACGGGAAACATCCGCAGGGAAACAGAAAATCATGCTTGAAGGAGGCGCACCCATGAAAAAAATCGTCTTTTCAGCAGCTTTATTCATCTTCATTGCAGGCTTTACGACCGGAGCGCATGCTGAACTGGAAAGTTTTTTAAGCAAGCTCAATGCCCAGGCCAAAGCCGATCTGAGCAGCTTCAGCGCCAAGCTGAGTTCCCAGTTCGGTCTCCCGGTGCCGCAGATCCGGGACATTATCAAGAGCGTCGAAGCCCCGGCAGACGCCTTCATGTGCCTCCAACTGGGTCAAATGGCGCAGATGCGGCCTGAAGCGGTGGTTCAGACGTACCGGGCTAATAAGGGAAAAGGATGGGGGGCCATCGCCAAGGAACTCGGGATTAAACCGGGTTCGCCGGAATTCCACGCGCTCAAACGTGGCGACTTTTCATTCACCGGCGAGCCGGGTGGAAGCGCGGGCCAAGGACCGGGAAAAGGGAAAGGCAAGGGAAGAGGTCACGACAGGTAGTCGTCGGGCCATGATGCAAGCCTATTTCGAAATATTCATCATCGGTCTCCTCGGCAGTATGCATTGCATCGGCATGTGCGGCGGGTTCGTGGCCATGTACTCGCTTAACAAGCCGGTCCCGACACCGTCGCGGCCCTATCACGTTTTTTACAATGCCGGCAGGATAACGACGTATGCCGCGCTCGGCGGGATCCTTGGGTACATCGGTTCGTACGCGGAATCGTTGGGCCGAAACAGGGGGCTTCCGGGCGCTGTGTTGCTCCTCGCGGGTTTTGTCATGGTCATCATGGGACTCCGCATGGCCGGATTGCTCGGGAAGGGGGGAGACTTTGAAAATACCGGCGCCACGGACACTTCGTTCTTCCGCGCGCTGCTGCGCCGCGTCCTTGCGGCTGAGAGCGCGTGGGGGACCTTTCTTTTCGGGGCCTTGCTCGGGTTCCTGCCCTGCGGGCTTCTGTATCCGATCTTTCTCACTGCCGCCGCGAGCGGCGGTTTTTCCTCCGGTGTGCTCACGATGACTGCTTTCGGCTTGGGCACGGTCCCTGCTCTCGCGGGCTTCGGGGCACTTATGACCCGTATCCGTCCCTCGCTCAGGGCCGCGCTGTTTCGCATCGCGGCTGTTCTTATTGCCCTGCTCGGCCTCCGCACCTTCGTCCGCGGTCTGTCTTTCAACGGATGGCTGTAAAAAACCACGGAAAAAACTTGACAAAAAACGCCGGATGCGCTATCGTATTCTTCCAATTAATTAGGCGATTAGTTAAATAAATATGGCAACGCGAACGAACATAAAGAAGAAGCCCCTCGTCGGCAGACGGCCTCGATCTTCCGCAAAGGACATGGATACGCGGGCCGCAATACTCGCCGCGGCGCGGCGGGTTTTCGCGCAGCGGGGGCTCGACGGCACTTCGGTGCGCGAGGTCGCCCAGGCCGCGAACGTAAACAACGCCATGATCTATTATTATTTCAAGGACAAAGAAAACCTGCACCATGCGGTGCTCTCCGATTCCTTCTCCGCCCTGACCTCCCTGTGGGACGAC
>JBGPUS010000014.1:0-23080 GCA_041491325.1 Nitrospirota bacterium
AGCAGCGCCCGTAGGTATCTGGTATGTGCGAAAACACGGATTGCCTGTCTGGAAAACGGCCGATGTTGTCGCCCCCTACCTCGCGCTCGCCCATGCCTTTGGCAGGCTTGGTTGTTTCTTCGCCGGCTGCTGCTACGGCGCACCCACGAGCGGTCCCTTCGGGATCGCCTGCAATGATCCTCATTCCCTGTCTCCCCTGGATGTGGCGCTTTACCCTACGCAGCTCATGGAATCGGGGGGCGACTTACTGATTTTTTCCGTCCTGATTATTTTTCGGCGGCGCAAGAAATTCGACGGCCAACTGTTTTGGCTCTACTTGTCTTTCTACTCGATTATGAGGTTTACCATTGAGTTTTTCCGGGGAGACGAAATCCGAGGTGTCTACTTCGGCGGCCTCGTTTCCACTTCGCAGATCATTGCGGTGTTGTTGCTCGGATTTTCTCTGGCTATGCTTTGGAGGCTGGGGAAGAGGAACGACCGGGTTGAGGCCAAGGCTGCGCTTAAAGAGAAAAAAGCCGGTTCTCAACCGTAATCTCGGTCTCAATTACTCCCACGCACCATATTGTCTCGAAGCCGAATGAATGTTCCAAGGAAGTAAAAACGCAGACTGGCGGAAAGGATGGAAGAATCACTCCACATAAGCAACTGCAATTCGAGTTTTGGACTGCGTTCAAAGCTTATATGGATGAGCATACCTCACTAAGAGTACAAAAGCCAAGTTACCAGCATGGCTGAATCTTTCAATAGGCCGGTCAGTTGCACGTCTTGCGGCTATAACCTCATCTTGTAATTATGTAACTGGTACTGCAGGACCTGAAATCAGAGTTGAATTTTGGCTGAATTCCTCTCAGGCCAAGCAGCATTTTGCAAAGTTGGAAGGTATGAAAGAATCTCTGCAAGCGAAAATTGATCTGCCGCTCACCTGGCATAACCCGGAGGAAAGTAAATCAGCAAAGATCTTTGTCCGTAAGGACGCAGACTTCACGGATCGTAGTCAGTGGCAGGGGCAGATCGAATGGCTTGCTATGTATTTGAAAAAATTCACTGAGGTTTTTGGTCCTGTGGCTAAGAACCTATGAGGCAATTGTTTTCTATGGGAGCTAAATAGATGAACGTCTATTTTTCCGATGTCTTTAATGTTGATTCTGACTTAATAGAAAATTACGGCGCCTTTAACATCTCGCTAATCAACGACCTGCCTCTTTTCATCGATCCTTTCCTTCTGTTCAACAGTACAAAGCCGGAGTATCAATCGCTTCATCATGAAATGCTAAAATACGTGGCCTTCCTTCGTGATATGTCCGTAGATAAGGGTATCAACCCAGGACTACTTAAAGAATGGTTTCATTTTCGCGAGATTAGCCAGAATTGGCTTGGTTACAGTGAGATTGGCAACAGTGGTCGCGGCCTGGGAAACGATTTTGCTTTGGCATTGAATCGTAATCTCAACCAGATATTTGCAAACTTTGGTTCGGAGACCATCACAAAAAGCAGTCACTTGGAAAAACTCTGTCTTATTAAGGCCGGTGTCGGAAAAGACAATATTAGTGATTTCACAACGAATCTGATTAAGAAATATCTTCTGGAGTACACACAGACGTTTGCAAAGAAGTATATTGAGAAGAAAATGCGGAGCGTCGTTTCTATAGATCGGGCTTATTTCAACTATACTACGCGCAGTTGGGTAACTGATCAATTTGAACTTCCCACGTATAACGATGATTTCGTCATTCTTACGCCGAAGGATATTTTAACCAAGGATGATACATGGATCAATAAAAGCGATATTGTGAGAAGCTTTAAAGATATTGTCGCTTCAGTTCCCAACAATGTCCTACGAGCAAAAATGGATCAGTATTTCTTGTCTAATCTTCCAGAACGGAAAAGGAAAAACAAAGGCAACAGAAAGAAGCCGACGAATAAGGAAATCGCTGCAGCAATCGTTGCCGTTATTGGAAAATTCCCTGAGTTCATCGATTACTATATCCGTTTCAAGGAAGATAACGGCGATGAGGCCAAATCTATTAGTGAGTCCAAGGTTGAAGAGGTTGAAAGCCTCTTTATTCATGAGCTCTCATTGCTGATAGACTCATTGAATAAGAAAACAGATTTCTACCGTAAGGGTTACGATACTCTCGAAGAAAGCTACGAGCGTTTGATGTTTCTCAAGGACGTTATCGAAAACAAAGACGGCTATAGAGTATTTTATGTTAAGGGTAAACCTGTCCAGCGTGAATCTGATTTGCACATAATGTTTCGATTAACGTGGTTTGCAAGTATGTCGGATGTTTCACCCGAGACAAATGATGGGCGTGGTCCCGTTGATTTCAAGATATCAAGGGGCAGCCGCGATAAGTCTCTCGTTGAATTTAAACTTGCCAGCAATGCGAACCTTAGCAAGAATCTGCGGCATCAGGTGGAGATTTACAAGAAGGCTCATAGTACGGATAAGGCAATTAAAGCGATCCTCTATTTCGATCTTCCTGGAAAAATAAGAGTCGAGAAAATATTAAATGAATTGAAACTTGAAAATGAGAAATATGTTGTGTTGATAGATGCTCGGAAGGATAATAAGACATCAGCGTCAAAGGCAAAATCCCATTAGCATATACCTCAGAGGTGTTCGTTCTCAAGTGCTTTGCGATGAGCAAAAACATCCGCGCCGATCTCGCCAGCCCCGATGTCGCGCGGCTTGAGCGCGAGATTGATGAACTGGTGTACAATCTCTATGGCCTTTCAGAGAAGAGGTAAAGATTGTGGAGGTGAAAGGGTGTGGGGAAGACGGGGTGGTCCGTTTGAGGAGAAGCTGAAGGTGACGGCTGGGCGGGCATGAAAACGCCGTGCCCTGCATGACAGAGGAGTTAGCGACGAGTGATGATAAGTGACGCACTTGCGAAGGAAGCCGTACCCGAGGAGGCCGAAGCATGACGACTGATCGTACCATGGAGTACCTGACCGGTCTCATCCGCGAATTATGCAAGCTTCCCCGTGAGACTGAGTGGGTCGAGTTCAAGGTCAGCAATGATGATCCGGAGGAAATTGGGGAATATCTTTCTGCGCTGGCTAACTCAGCCGCTTTGAACGGAAAGGCTTTTGCCTATCTCATCTGGGGCGTAGAGAATCAGACGCACCGAATCATCGGCACTAAGTTTTCCCCATCCGCCGCGAAAAAGGGCAACGAGCCCCTTGAGACATGGTTGCTACGTTTACTGACGCCAAAAATCCACTTTCATTTTTATGAGTTTGTCGTTGATGATAAGCCGGTTGTGCTTTTGGAAGTGGGCCGGGCTTTTCGACATCCGGTGCGTTTCCAGGGGAACGAGTTCATCCGGATCGGTTCTGTGAAGAAACCGCTCAAGGAAGCCCCGGACCGCGAGCGACAGCTGTGGCGGATCTTCGATCAAACGCCTTTTGAGCATCTGATAGCAGCTGATCAGCTGTCGGCGGACGAAGTATTGCGGCTGCTGGATTATTCGATTTACTTTGATCTTTTGGAACAGCCGCTTCCCGCAAACCGCGACGGAATACTGAAGGCTTTGGCGGACGACGGTCTGTTGTGCCGAGGTGAGGCAGGCGGGTGGTGCATTACGAATCTGGGCGCGATCCTGTTCGCTAAACGGCTGGACGACTTTCGCGCACTCAAGCGTAAAGCGGTGCGGGTGGTTCAGTACCGGGGTGCCGGCCGCGTCGAGACGCTCCGGGAACAAGTGGGTACAAAGGGCTACGCGAGCGGGTTCGAGGGGTTGATCGGTTTTATCAACGGGCTTTTGCCGTCCAATGAAGTGATCGAACAGGCGCTACGTAAAACGGTGCCGATGTTTCCTGAACTCGCAGTCCGCGAGTTAGTTGTAAACGCGCTTATTCATCAGGATTTTTATGTTACCGGCACCGGTCCAATGGTGGAAATATTTGACGACCGCATAGAGATTACAAACCCCGGCGAACCGCTGGTGGACACGCGGCGCTTCGTGGATACGCCGCCGAAGTCGCGCAACGAGGCGCTGGCTTCGCTGATGCGTCGATTCCGGATTTGCGAGGAACGCGGGAGCGGAATTGACAAGGTCGTTTTCCAGGTCGAACTATTCCAGCTTCCGGCTCCGCTCTTCGAGGTCCCGGAAGGATTCACCCGGAGCGTGCTCTTCGCCCACAAAGACCTTTCCGCGATGAATAAGGAAGATCGCGTACGGGCCTGCTATCTACATGCGTGCTTGCGCTATGTTACGCGCAAGCAGATGACCAATACGTCGGTTAGGGAAAGATTCGGGATCGCTGAAAAGAATGCGGCTACGGCATCGCGCCTGCTCAATGAGGCTGTAGATGCCGGGGTCATTATCATTCAGGATCTGGAGGTTGGAACGAGAGTTCGCAGCTACCTGCCATATTGGGGGACATCCGCGCCTAAGGGGGAGGAAATTGCTTGATAGGCGGCACGTTATGGCACTGCGATCAAAGGCTATTGGTGCTTAAACTCCATAAAATCAAACAGATGTTCTCATCGCGATTGTTTGATGATTGTTTGATGGATATTGGTACACGGCCTATGGAGCACGCTGGTATCATTATTGACACCAGCGAATATGGAATATCACAGCCTTTTTGACCTCTCTCGCTATGCCGCGGTAAGGGAGTTGAAAAGGCTGGTTGAGGAGAGTTTTCTTAAACCGGGAGGGGCTGGCCGTGGGGCTCATTACACCATGGGGACAGCGCGTTTCAACGGATCAGAGAAATGAGCGCGAAATGTGCGCACAATAGTGGAGACGCAGAGAGCTTTAGGACGCTTGTTCTCAGAGTGCATTAGAGTCAGCATCAAGCCAATTCTCGCCGATCCCGACAGCACCAATGTCCCCCAGCTTGAAAAGGAAAGCGCCACGCTTACTATATTGGCGTTGAGTTTATAATTCCTATGCCTATAACGACTCACATAGTCACTGAAAACCATGTCAGCAAACGCCTGGATGTGTTCATCCTCCATTTCGAACCGCATATCTCGCGCAGCCGAATTCAGAGTATGATCAAGGACGGTCATGCGCTCGTGAACGGCCAGATCGAGAAGCCCGGGTACAAGGTCAAACTCGGGGAGAACGTCACGCTCGATCTGCCGGAAAAGAAGATCCACGAAGTCCTGCCCGAACCCATTCCACTTTATGTTATTTATGAAGACCCTCACATCATCGTGTTGAACAAGCCGCCGGGGCTTGTCGTACATCCCGCTCCCGGCAATTTCACCGGCACGCTCGTGAATGCTCTGCTCTATCATTATGGGAGCCTGCCTTCGTTGGGGGGCGAGGGGACTGGACGCGAACGCGCAGGCATTGTGCATCGGCTGGACAAGGACACGTCCGGCGTCATTGTCGTGGCCCGTACGCAGGAAGCGCTTCGCTCGTTGTCAATGCAGTTTAAGAACCGGGTAGTAAAGAAAAGTTATATCGCGCTCGTCGCCGGAGTAATTAAAAAAGGTTCAGGCACTATCGAGGTCGGGCTTGGCAGGCACGTGAAGGAGCGGAAAAAGATCAGCACCCACACGCACCAAGCGCGCGAGGCCATCACCCATTTTGTCGTGAAAGAACGATTCCAGAACGCGACGCTGGTAGAGGTTGAAATAGAAACAGGCAGGACCCACCAGATCCGCGTGCATATGGCGCACATCGGGTATCCCGTGCTCGGAGACCGGGTCTATGGCGGGACCAAAGTAATGAAGTTCGCCGTTGAAACGATTCCGCGCCAGATGCTTCATGCCGAGACGCTATCTTTGCAGCACCCAGACACGGGACATCCCATGACCTTCATTGCCCCGCCGCCCGCGGATATGGCGGAGGTCATCAATAAACTGCGAGGGATGAAACAGGCCGGTTCAGGGAATTGACTGAGCAGGCTTTACATCCATGCTTCCTAAAAAGCGGCAGTAAACCTGCCCTGTGTTGACAATTGTACAAATAGGCATACGCGCACAAAAACTTGAAAACATTTACCATGGGATTCTCCTTTACGCCCGCGAGTTTTCATTGCCTGGCCCCGGCCTTTTTGAGCCTGTTCCAAGATTCTTTTTTCGCATAGCAGGTTTTTTATTAGCGGTATCCCTGTCCATTCTTCTTTTATCTTCTTCATCGCCGCTACCTTGCAGGTCCTGCTAGGGCAACCTTTGGGGACTATAGGGTATCCCCCGAGATGCCCCGGGCACGGAAACTAGTTTCATGCGCCTTTGCCAGCTTGCTGCTTTTCAGCTCTTTCCGAAGCGCCTCGGTCACCACTTTGTTACTGTCGCGGATTGTACCCACCTCCGCCTTGCGGGTCGTAGTTCGTCGCGGCCCGTGATCCTGTCGGTCGGAACATGGCGCTCGGCAAAGGCAGCGTTACTGATTGCGATCCCCCCGGGAAACTGATTGTAACGGGGCTCGCAATAGGAATGCTGCTCAGTATCATATAGTTATACAAATTGGTATACGAATCCTGCAAAAGCTGGATGTTATACCGGTAGTTGTGGGTGGCCGCCGACCGGTTCGGCTGGTTGATCTGGGTCGAACCGGACGGGAGACCCTTGATGACGTAGTTAATGTTGAACGCCGCCTTGAATGTGGCCAGGCTCCAGGCTTTGAATGCATTCGCGCTGATATGCGACTGCCCGGCTTTAAAGAAGTAGGGATAGGCGGTGTCGTCATATTCTATGCCGTTGTCCACGAGCAGCGCGAGAAGTTCGTTTTCGATCCCCATTATTTCCTTCGGAATACCCTCTGTCGAGCCGTTCCCGTCGTAGTCATTCGCATCACTTGCAAAGCGATAGTTATCGAATTCGCCTCCGGTATTTGTACTCGGAAACGCACCGTTGTGACAAGCAGAGGTGTTGCACGTTGTATTGTTGATGACACTCTCGTCATCGGAGACGACTTTCCAGGTATGGCGGCCGACCGTATAAGTCAGACTGGAACTCGGCGCAGCCGCCATGTGGCAACCGTAACAGTTTGTCTGCTGGTGCTCGGTAACCATGCCGTACATCATGCCCGAACCTGCTCCGACGGTCCCGGTAACTTGCGAGAATTCATACCCGTTCCTCGCCCAGAGCATCCCGCCGGTGCCGAGGTAATGGGAGTTAAAGAAACTCTGGTTCGTCGTTGTCGGATCGGAAAAAAGTTTCGACTTGAACAATGTATACCCGGATTCGCGGCCCTGATGGCAGAAAATACAGATCGTGGCATTGCCGGTAGTGCTCGGCACCTCCGTATTGTCCAAGAAGACGTTTCCGGAGAATCCTCCCGAGACTGAGAATGTGCCGCTGGTCGAAAGGTATTTTGTCATGAGCACAGGCTTGCGAGTATTCTTGGTCTGGCCAGCTACGTCCGTGTGAGGATCGTGGCAGGTTATGCAGATGACCGGATCGTCTCCGAAGATAACCGGGGCGCTCACCGTACCCTGTTTGTCGTCCTGGTAGACGATAGAAGTCAACCCATTGTGGCACCTGAAGCACACATAGTTATTGTTCCCGGCGTTTCGCGTCGTGGTAGCCGTTGAACCGACGGCGGACAGGGCCATATCGTAGGGATAGCTGGTTTGATGGCTCACATCCGAGAAACCGTACGCTGTCGGGTTCGCCGAAAACTCACCGAATGCTGCCGCAGTGCGGTCACCGTGGCCGGACACCTTCCACATGCCGTAGACATCATCGGCGTGTGTAGACCCTCCGCTGTTTTTATAGGCGCCTTGGGCATGGCATGCCGCGCAGAGCTGCTCAACATGCAGCTCGTTGTTGGTGCCCGTAACCGAGGAAAAATTAACAGAGCCATCGGACTGGACCGCGCCGTTCGGCTGGAAGGTGCCCAGTGTTATCGTCGTTCCGCTCGCCAACTGCGCGCCGGTAGCGGGATTAACCGTGAACTGACGGAACTGGGGATAGTAGACCTTTGCATTCCCCCGCTGCGGGACCGTGGTGGTGGCCAGCGCCGGTTGATGTCCGCCGAAGTGGCAGGCGGCGCAGGCGACTTCAGGCGTCGGCAGGTTGCTCGGGCTGGGCTTTACCAGAACGCCCTGGTATCCGTACGTAAAGCGCTGGTTCGGGTTGTGGCAGACGGAGCACTCCTGGATGTGCCTGCCGAGGTTTGTCGTCGTCGTGAGCTGCGAGAAACTGCCGTCGGGAGTCAGGTTGGCGTTCGCGTGCCGCGTGTCTACAAACCCGTCCTTCAGATGGCAGACGTTGCACGGCGCGGCAGGCGGATTGGGGTATGCAATAGGACCCATGCCCCAGTGGAGGCTTCCGCCGCCGTGGCAATCTTCGCATTGCACGCCGAAATCGGTCGTATGGGGCGTTGTCTGCCAGGTATCGGCAATGATTTCTCCGAAAATGTCCTTGGTGAGAGCATGGCATTGATTGGTACAACTGTCGGAACCGACCTGGCTCGCCGACAAAGGCTGACCGGCGTTTCCTGCTTCCCTATGGGCGTTGCCGCAGCTTCTCAAAAGAATGGCGGACAATAACAAAACAAAGAAGAGCAAAAATGAATTCATGAGCGCTTTACTTTTCATGGCTCTAACCTCCACAAACGATCAGTTAAAAATTATCATGGCACTTGATGCAGCTTCGACCGCCGCTCTTCGAGCGATATCTGTCTTTGACCGCGCTCCAGTTCCTGGGGTGCGGGTTGACCCTGAGGCCCGTCCGCGCGCTGTGGCAGGTCATGCATACCGCGCCGTCGCTATGGCAGGTCTGGCACGCCTGAAGGTTCCTGCGAGCCTCCCGTGAATGGTCAGCCGACCACACGTACTTGGGAAGCACGCCTCCCGGGTGACAGGTCTGACATTGGCTGGTATTGAATGTGGAGTGGGCCGGGCCGGGCGATGATGTCTGGAGGTCCGACCACCCCCTCCGGTGCGACTGGACCCTCAGATCCTCTCCCCTGAATTTTGCATGGCACTGGGTGCAGTATCTGGCATCATGGCACTTCGTGCAGGTCTGCGGGTTGTCGAGCGCCTTGATAGGATGGATTTCGCGGAAATCCGTGCGATGACTACTTGGGATGTAACTCGTCCGGTAATTAGAAATTTTCAGATCAGCATCGATGCCGCCGCCTTTGTGACAGTCGAGACAGAATTGCTGGTTATGACAATCCACGCAGTTCTTGTCGGCCCTACGGGCAAGGAAGCCGTGTTCCCGCAGTTGGTCCGTGCCATGAGTCGGCGCGATGCCCGAGCCCTTGTGGCATTTTGCGCACTCTTTTAAATCCATGGTCGCAAAATCCTTGTGCGACAGTTGCTGCGCCATGAACCCTGCCGACGGCGCCGTGGCGGTTTTGGATTCCGCTGGGGCACGTGTGGGAGTCGGTTCTGTTGCAAGCTGTTGCGTTGGGGCAACGGTAGGTATGGGAGTTGATTCTATTGCAGGTATAGTTGCAGGCTGCTCCACAGGGGCCGGCGTAGGCGCTGTTGTCGCCGGGGTTTCCGCCTGCGCCGTCACGCTCTGGCTACGACCGGCATATCCGCTCCCTGCCGTAACGGAATAAATCAATAAAGTCAACATGAGTAGTTTCTTCATGGACGCCCCCATTTCCTTAGAAGTCAACATCAAAGGTCGCTCTGCCCTGCACATCTTTCGTATAGTTGACGTTCACGCTGTCTTCAACGCGCAGCGTGCTTGAGATGGTTTTCGAAAAAAAATATCTGCCGCTTGCCCAGTACTTACGGGCCGTCTCCCTGCCGGTCATGTCGTCTCGCGCATAAGCGTCATAGTCCATGCCCGCGGCGGCCTTCCATTTGCCCATGGCGCTGTATTCAGCATAGACCTTGTATCCGTCGAGGTCTCCGGGATATCCCCACCGTTTGTCGTGAAACAGGCCGATGGTCATATTCAGGGACGGCCTGAGCCTCAACCCCGCTTCGTACAATTTGGCGTGGCCGCCTTCTCCGAAGCTCTCATGACTGTACGCAAGGCTGATATCGAGCCATGCGGCAAGGGTGTATTCAGCCCTGGCCAGATTTTCCTTGAACTTATCGACGGCAAATACCGAGTAGATGGATGTGGAATCAAACGTTGGGTAACTCTCATAATGCTCGGCGGTCAACATCAGGTTGAGCGTCGGAAAATATTTGAGGCCGCCGAGCACCTCGTTGAAGGATTCGCTGGTGAGATCATACCGCGCATTCGCATACGCCTTGACAACGTCGAAGAAATACTGTTTGTAGCTGCTGCCGATGATATCGCGCGCGAGGTCGCTGTAATCATAGGTCCGGAAGTAGCTGATATCAAAGTAGGTCATCCTGGCGCCCATCAGGTAGGCCTGTGCCCCGAAAGCGTAGAGATGGCTCGCGAGTTCCTTTTCCTCATCGAAGAGAACGTCCCGCCCGCCCATGAGCACGATTCCGACAGGCCCTATCTTGTTGATATCCGCCTCGACGCCATCAACCAGTGCGCTGCCCGCGGAAAGGTTCACGAATTGGCGGCCCAGCTTGATATCAGCCTTGTCCATAATTCCTTTGTAATCCGCATAAAAAAAATACAGCCGATTCTCCAGCTCCCCGCCGTGTTTTACATCGTAATCGAGCTTGCCGTACACTTGGATGGAGATCTTCTCGCCGCTGTCGATACCGCTGATCGAGGCCCTGAGATACTGAGCGGTCTTCACCTGCTCGCTGCTATCGACGATATCGTTAAACCACAGGAGTTGGGTTGAACTTCGGCCCTCGACAACGACAGCCGTAGCCGTATTTGGAGCGGCACAGAGTACGCAGAGCAGGCAAACAGCCACAACACCTTTAAACCGTGTGGATAGCCACATTAGGGCTGCTCCTTTCTCAAGACAAATTACGTATTCTTCGCTAAAACGGGCACGATACGGTCGTTGTGTAAGAGAATAGATCAAACTGTCTAAAGGGACAGTTATGTTGAGAATGAGCAGTAGGGGGAATATCTTATGAGCAGAGTGTTGATTTGATATGTGCGTGAAGATGCGCATGCCTTTATGTAAGCACCGGGTTGAAGGATTGTCAAGCTTACTATCTTTAAGTATTTGCTATGGCTAACCCAACAACCATACTAAATCAATAATCCGAAAAATATTCGTAAAAACAATAGGTTGGTAGCATTTGTGAGTCGTACAGTTGATTAAATTCGGTCAGACGCGTTCTCTTGCTGATAGTGCTCAGTATCCATCTCCGATGGCACGCCGAAGAGATCATTCCCCTGAAAGGATTACCTTTGATAAACATTCCTCCTCTTTCGGCATAAGGATTTAAATTGGGACTGTGGGTGGAAGAGGGATGCTTCTGATTCCTCCCGCTTCAAGAGTCCTTTGAAAGGTTGCATGAAATTCCCCATCTTGGTCGCGGATTGTATCTGCTCATTTTTTTGCGTTCACTATGTTTTTCATCAGCTTCAGGCGATAGAAGGACTCACGCTCGCGCTCTCCGATGTACTGGGTGATGGTCTTGACCAGCTGCTTCAGGCGGGGAAGGACCAGTTCTTCGAGCACTTTGATCCGCCTCGTGGTGCGCAGAATCTCGTCGCCGATCCGCTTGAGCTTGCTCTCGTACTCCGCGATGTGCAGCATGGACTCGATTAGCTTTTCAAAGAGCAGTGCGCCGTCCTCGACGTGCGGCGTGACTGACAACTCGTCGTACCCGCGTTTGTCCGCGTCCCTGACCGGCGCGTCGTGAGTAATGATGTCTTTATACCGCAGTCCCCAGATGCTCTTCTCTATTACGTCGATCCCCAGGTCCCGCTCCGTGGTAATGACCAGCGACTCGATAGCGTCCTTGCCCTCGTGCCCGAACGCCAAGGCGAGTTCTCGGAGCGCTTTGCCGTAGGCCTTCCTGATGTCCTCCCGCGAGCGAAGGAACGGCGCCGTGGCGTCGAAAAACTCCTTGGTCAGCGCCAGCTTCCGGGCCTTTAAGATCCCGATGCTGTTTACAACCGACCGGGACTTTTCCTTGAGCAGCAGCAGGTTGGTGCGGGTCGGATGGATCATGCGGCCTCCAGGGAAAACTTTTTCATAAGTTCCAACCCGCGGTCGAGCGTCTCCTGCACGGTGCGCCTGGTCATCCCTTGGCCCACGAAGTCCTTCTCAAAGGCGTCGGCGAAATCGAGCATCACGATATCGGCCTTCATCATACCGTCCCTGCCCACGATGGCTTCGAGCCTCCTCAAGTCTCTTCCCTTGGCATAGTGCCGGTAGAGGCCATTTGCGATCTTGCGGTGGTCTCCGCGCGTGTGGCCCTCTCCGATCCCTTTCTGCATGAGCCGCGATAAGCTGGGAAGCACGTCCACGGGCGGGAAGATCCCTTTTTGGTGCAATTCTCGTGAAAGCACGATCTGCCCCTCCGTTATATATCCGGTGAGGTCCGGGATGGGATGGGTGATATCGTCTTCGGGCATGGTCAGCACCGGAAGCATCGTCACGGACCCATCGAATCCGTAGATGCGGCCAGCGCGCTCGTACAGCGACGCGAGATCGGAGTAGAGGTAGCCGGGATAGCCGCGCCTGCCGGGCAATTCCTCCCTGGCGGTGGAGATCTCGCGGAGCGCATCGCAGTAATTCGTCATGTCGGTCATGATCACCAGGACGTCCATTCCCAGCTCAAAGGCCAGGTACTCCGCCGTGGTCAAGGCGAACCGCGGGGCCAAAAGACGCTCCATCACCGGTTCGTCGGCCATGTTCACGAACGCCACGAAGCCGGCCCCCCTCTCTTCGAGCGCCTTCAGGTAGAATGAATATTCGTGGAACGTGAGACCGAGGGCGGCGAAGACCACGACAAAGCCTCCCTCATTTTCCCCCGCCGGGGAGTAGCCCGCAGGGCTTGGTGCGAGCCGGGAATTTTTAAGGATCGCGGCAACCACCTCTTTGGACGGCAGCCCCGCTGCGGAAAATACGGGAAGTTTCTGGCCTCGGACAAGCGTGTTCAGTCCGTCGATAGTCGAAAATCCGCTTTCGATAAAGTCCTCGGGCCTCGCTCGCGCCGACGGATTGATCGGCGCGCCCGTGATCGGCATCCACTTTTCCGGAATGAACAGGGGCAACCCGTCCTTGGGTTCGAAGGAGCCGTTGAAGATCCTCCCCACGATGTCCGGCGACAGCGGGACTTTCTTGACGGCGTCGGTGAACGTGACGGAGGTGCGTTCTATATCAAGACCCTGCGTCCCCCCGTACACTTCGATCAATGCCGTGTCCCCGTCTATCTCAAGCACTTCGCCGTCGAGCGCCCTGCCGTCGGGAGCGCGGACGGTCACGACCTCTCCGATCATCGCCGCCTGGACGTTCCGCACGAACAGGAGCGGCCCTGCCACGGTAGACACGGTCCGGTATTGTATTTCGGAAAGACGCATAAGTGCCCCGAAGTTGGGAAGTTAAGAAGGTAGGAAGTTGAGAAAAATCGTCTTCGTACCTCTTGCTCTCCTACCGTCCCACCTTCACACCCTCCTTTCCCTTCACTGCCTCTTCCAGCGCAAGCCCTTGTTTGAGCATCTCCGTTACCTTGTCATGAAAAGTGAGGATGCGTTTCATGAGCTCCAGGGTCTTCGCGGGAGGTGAAAAAGCGTCATCGCCGTAGGCATTCTGCTGAAGAAACTCCGTGCGTACCAGCTCAGCCGTGCGCATGAGCAGCCGGTCAACGTCCTGCAAACCCTCTGCGCCGACGATCTCCGCCACTTCCCGGAGCGCCTCCTCGCGCTGCAGTATCCGGCGGCATAGTCGCAGCAGTTCTTCCCATTCGACGGACACCTGTTCGTGGTAATACTTCGACACCGCGTCGGCGTAAAGTGAATAACTCTGGAACCAGTTGATCGCCGGGAAGTGCCTCCGGTGGGCGAGGGACGTGTCGAGCATCAGGAACGCGCCCGCCGTCCGCATACAGGCTTGGGTCACCGGCTCGGTAAAGTCACCGCCCGGCGGCGATACGGAGAGGATCATGCTGAGAGAGCCGATCTTGCCGGAGAGCGTCTCGACCACGCCGGCGCGCTCGAGGAACCCGGACAAACGCGACGCGAGGTACGTGGGATATCCCTCTTCGCCGGGCATCTCCTCCAGGGACACCGATATTTCCCTGAGCGCTTCGGCCCAGCGCGAAAGGCTGTCGGCGAGGAACAGCACCCGGTAGCCCATGTCGCGGTAGTATTCCGCCATGGCGACCGCCGTGTAAATGGACGCCTCGCGCGCCGCCACCGGCATGTTCGAGGTGTTGACCACGAGGATGGTCCTCTCCCGCAGGGGACGCCTGGTCCACGGGTCCTTCAGGTCCGCGAATTCAGCGATCATGTCCGCCATCTCGTTCCCGCGTTCGCCGCACCCCACATAGACCACGATGTCCGCTTCGGCGAACTTCGCGATCTCCTGTTCGAGCACGGTCTTCCCCGTGCCGAACCCGCCCGGAAATATCGCCGTGCCGCCGCGGGCAAGCGGGAACAGAAAGTCGATGCTTCGCTGGCCCGTTACCAGCGGCTCGATCGGCGCGATCTTTTTCCGGTACGGTCGCGCGGTCCGGACGGGCCACTCCTGGAACCCGGAAATCGCCCCGCCGTCCACATAGGCCCCGAGCGGCTCGGCAAGGTTGAAATCGCCGTCATTGATCCGGGCTATCGTCCTGGCCGCATCGGGAACGGACATGAGGTAATGTCGAAAGTTCTGCTCCTCCACGGAACCGAGGATTGCCCCGGGATCTACCGCGTCGCCGTTTTTCAGCAGCGACGAAAACTTCCAGCGCTTGCCGGGATCGAGGGCGGAGAGTTCCTCTCCTCCCGTCCCCGACATGAACGGCCCCGTCTTTTCCCTGATCCGCTCCAGGGGCCGCTGGAGGCCGTCGAACATGCCGCCCAAAAGCCCCGGACCGAGCCGCACCATCAGCGGCATGCCCGTGCCGCTGACCGGTTCGCCGACACCCAGGCCGCGCGTGTTTTCATAGACCTGGACCATTGCTTTGTGCTGCTCCAAACGCACCACCTCGCCGGTAAGCCCGGCATGGCCCACAAGGACCCGCTCATAGAGTCTGAGGCCCTTGAGATCCACGCTCACGGTCGGTCCCGATATTCCCAGGATTCTGCCGCTCATAATTTCAACCTCACGTGATACCCGATCGCCCTTCTGATGAGCCGCGCTGCATAATCTTCGAAGCCGGCAGGGGGAGTTTCAGGAGACGGGAGAACAAGAAGGATGCCGTGCCATCCCCGCTCGAGTTCCCTCAATCGCTCTTCCGGCATTTCCTTGAGCAGGCGTTCATCGATGATCACCAGACCGTAGCCGGGTCCGGCCATGATCCTGGCGAGCGTCTGTACCGCGTCCCGGGGTTCCACGGCATACTGGGAAATGCCGCCCAGGCTGAACCCGTACCGTGCGTCAGGGGGACTTATGACTGCGATCTTTTCCACGTCCGAGCTTCCTTCGCTGTTGCCTTCTTACCTCACTGCACCAATTCCGCCGCGATGACGTTCCGATCGAGGTCTCTGCCGCGGGACAAAATACTCAGGTTCAGCGCCTCGATCGAACAGCTCCAGAGATAGTCGAGAATCGGTCCGACGCCGAAGGGGTCCCGGCCCGATCTCTTCAAGAATCGCGTCGTTCCTTTGTACATCGCCAGTTCTATCCGCGCGGGCTCCAGCGTCTCGGCCCTGGCGCCCGTGAACGTGCGGACCAGAGAGCCGAGGCCGGGCGCGTCCCTTTTCCCAAGAATGTTTCGTAATAGATTTGGAGGGATACTCCCGCCCTCGAGGAATGACAGTGGGGGGCGCGCGCCCTGCCGCAGGTATTTGGAGAGACTCATGATGTTCCGGGAATCGATCAGCCGTATAAAAAACTTTTTCATAAGCGGATGAAGCTTCTTGTTAACAATGACGGTCAGATACCGAGTAGTCAATGCCTGCTCTATGCCGCGCAGACCGTCGGCATCGAAAACCTTGGGGAACCCCCGAAATTCGGAAGAATAAGAGGAAAAAAACCGCTCAATGTCCCCAGCTGTCGCGCGGACATCGGCACTCGTTGCAAGGACTTTCTTGAGCTTATCGGAAAGCAAGCTTGCGCCTAAGAGCTCGTCAACGTTGCTGGTTTTTCTGCCTTTCCCGTGCCTGAGGCAGATGAACACTGTCTTCAGTTCAGAGTACAGAAAAAACGGCCCGAACAGTTGCCGCAGGCGCTCGTTCATCTGGGCATACACCCATTGGTACTCTAGTATAAGGTTCCTCCAAATATCTTCGGGCGCCATATCTTGTATCATCCTTTCATATTTTCCGAACGTGAGATCCTCAAACGGCGCTGCGCCGGCAACGGTAGGCTTTCCCACGGAGATCAGGCGCACCCGCCGCCCCCGGATCCTCGACACAAGATACTCGGTCGGATAACCCGGATATTCACGGCGCTTCAGGAGTTCCATCGGACACCTCCCGGTAAATATCCGTCATCAGTACGGGCAGCATTTCCGGCCATGCCCTCTGTAGTCTCTTTTCGAAGGTATTGATGACTCTGACGGTGCCGTCCTCCGTGGCGGCATCGAGCCCCCCCGTAATGCTCTCATCGGGTACGGGCTCAGCGTCGGGGAAATACCGGCGTGCGAGGCCCGTATCCGCGGGGTTCACTCGCACCGTCCGCCACTCAAGAGAAGGGAGTTCCCGCGCCAGCTTTTCGAAGGCGTTCGGGTATCCTTCATCCCGCAGCCGCTTCAACGAGCGGGCTGCAATCGAAAACAGGCGGTCGGAGAGAGCAATTTCCGCCAGCAGTCTCTGTGATCGGGCCCGCTTTCGGGCCTCGGCGACAGCGGCATTGACCTCCGCGGCCGCATTCACAGACCGGAGCGCGGCGCTCTGTGCGCGCATCTGTTCCACCCGGAGACGGACCCCGGCCCTGACGGCGTCGGCCTCGCGCTCCGCCGCCTCCCAGAGAAGGCGTACCTGCTTTTCACCCGCTTTGCGGAGCGACCCGACCAGTTCTTCACTACCCATATCATTTCACCATGAAAAGGATCATGGTCGCTACCACGAAACCGAGGATCACCATGGTCTCGGGGATGGCGACCAGGATTATGATGATGCCGGCCAGCTCGGGCTTTTCCGCCAACGTGCCCGCCCCCGCGGAACCGATCTTCGACTGCGCCCAACCCGTTCCGAGCGCAGTAAGACCGATCGCCAGCGCCGCAGCTAACGCGATAAGAGCTTTTTCCAAGTTCATACTATTCCTCCTTTTGCAAATCGGATTTTGGCAGCGTTTCAACTTTTCAACTTCTCTCCTTCTTCAGCGGCTCGAATCTCCTCCCGCCGTGCTCGATGAACTTGCTGAAAAACTCGACATAGTGGAGCCTCAGCGCTTGTATGGTCGGGGAGAAGACGCCGAGAACGATATTGATCAGATGAAGAAGTCCCGCCACCACGACGCCGGTCACGATATCTCCGGTCAACCCGCCGAGACGGTTCGCGACGAAAGCGAGCAGCACCGACGCGAGGCCGATGGCCATGATACGGGCGTAGGAGATGATGTTTCCGATGTTTTTCAGGAGCTCAAGGGGCGCAAGCAGCCCGCCGGTGAAGAACAGAAGCGGCGTCAGGAACAGGATCGCGATAATGATAGGCCGGGCGAGCAGCAGCGGGAAGACGCCGAAAAACGTCGCGAGGACAACGATCAGGCCCAGGATGACGATGATGTTCAGGAGCTTGTAGACCGCTTCCTTCTTTTCTTTTTTCCTGAAACCGGTTATTGCCCCGAGGAGCAGGCCGAGGAAAACATGAGCCACGCCTATCGTCAGCGCGAAGAAAAGCAGGGGGATCACGGCTTCCCGCCGTTCAACGACCAGCGGCCGGAACTGGAAGAGCCGCTCGGGCAGGTCACCGAAAAATTCACCGAACAGAACGCCGAAGAAGATCGAGTACAGAGAGGCGACCATGAGTATTTTGGCCCCGTCCCGGACCATGCTGCGCCTTCTGAACTTCCTCATCAGCGCGTACGCAACGATGCAGAGGAACAAGCCGTAGCCCGCGTCCCCGAGGATCATGCCGAAAAAGAGGGGAAAGAAAATACCGATAAACGGCGTCGGATCGTAGGAGGTGTAGGCGGGAAGCGGCAGGAGGCCCGTGAAAAGCTCGAAGGGCTTGAAGTACGGCGGGTTCCTCAGGATGATGGGGACCCGTTCCAGGTCCTCTTCATGGATTTCCTTCTCGACTACAACGACGCCTTCGCCGAAGGACGGACCCAGCCTTTTCCTGACCAGGTCCACGTCGTTCGCGGCCACCCAGCCGTTTATGAAAAAACACATCCGCGTCTCGAAGGTTGCAGCGGTCGCGGAGAGCAACGACAGCCGGTCGTCAATCCACTCCCGTACGCACCGGTAGATGGGGGTCCACCGTTGCGCAAAGAGGGAACGTTCCAAATCGGTCCTTTGGATCTCCAGGGACACCTCGGCAAGTCTTTTTCTTATGTAGGCGACTTTTTCCGGAAAGTTGAGCCCCTCGAAGGAAGCAGGAAAGACGAGTTCGGGCACCTGCTCGTCGCTCAAGGTCTTTTTTACCTTGCCCGAAAGGCCCTTCTCCACGGTGATGAGCCCGACCAGCGTGCCGTCATCAGCGGTCTCCGTCAGGAGATCGAACTTCCAATCCGTAATTTGGGAGAGCGCCTCCCGCAGGCGGCCCGCCATCTCCGGCTCACGGATGGTAAGCCCGATGAAGTCGAGATCAGGCGTTTCTGCGGCGCTCCCCACGAGGGACACAAGCGTGCCGAAAAATGCCGTGTACCGGCCGAGTTCCGTTCGCTCCTTCTGCAGCGCGTCCCGCCGTTCGGATAACTCCCTGGCAACAACGGTGTGCCGCACGATGGTCTTTGCAATAGTGTCGATGATGGCGCGGGGATGCAGATAGCATGTTCGCATCGGCAGGCCCGGAACGTAGGAAATGAAATCCTCGATCTTTTTGCGGAGGTCCTCGAGAAACAACCGCTCGAACAGGGTCTCTTTATCGAGCACGAACGTACGGATGTCGTCTTCGTGGCCTTCTTCGACGAATCCCGCCGTTACCGGCTCGATCTGAAAAACGCCGAGATCCCGGAGCGCCGCAAGCGCCTCCTGCAGCAGGCCCTTTGCTCCCACAATCTCGATCTTTGACATCCGGACTATCATGGCATCATCCCGGCAGAATACCCTTACTCTGTTTTCCAACGATCCCGGACAAGGTCTCGTCCTTCAACGCCGTCATGATCGCGATCTTTTGCGCGGCCTGCTCCGTGATGCGAGAGGCTTTGAGGACGGCTTCCCGTTTCGCATCTTCTCCGGACCGGTTCAGCGATTCCGTGATTTTATCTTCTTCCCGTCTGACTTCCTCCTCGGACTCTTTTTTTATCCCTTCTAGCCAGGCAAGAGACTTGCCCTTCTCAAGCTCGAGTCTTTTTTGGATTTCTTTTTCCGTTTCAATGACCTTCTTCAATACATCTTCTTCCATGATTACATTTTAGCAAAGAAATGTGTCCCAGTCCCGACTTTTTGAGCAGCAAATTCCACGGATGATAGGGTGCGCGCGAATATGAAACGAAATGGATGACTCGGGACGAGATTCGTAAAAGTAACGTATGACGGAGCGCTCGCACTCCTGGACCTTGTCCGATTGATTCCACCGCGCCAGATGCTTCATGCTGAGACGCTTTCCCTGCAGCACCCGGACACGGGACATCCCATGACCTTCATTGCCCCGCCGCCCGCGGATATGGCGGAGGTCATCAATAAACTGCGAGGGATGAAACAGGCCGGTCAGGGGCATTCATATTGGGATTAAAGGGGAGGGGAAATTTCGGTTGCTTATGCCGTCCTTGGCCGCTTACACACACTATTTTACCTGCGCCCCATTTTGTGTTTTCGCATCCAACCAGCGTTCTAAAATGTATTCCAAATCCTTCCTGAATTGATCGAGATCTGTTGCTTTGTGCAGGTAGCTGTTTGCCCCCGCCTCGACGGCTGCCTGTTTGTCCGATTTCAAATCGGAATGCGTAACAACGACCACCGGCATTCTGCCCAAGCTCTCATCGTTGCGTATTTCGCGCAAGACTTCGAGGCCGTCCATTCCGGGCATTTTCAGGTCGAGCAGGACGAGCTTCGGCGGTATTTTTGCTTTCCGGATGAAGGCGAGGCCGGCTTCTCCGCTCGGGGCAACTTCCGTTTTGAAATACCGCCCTGTCTTCTCTAGTGCAACTTTCATTAACAGGACATCATCTTCGTTGTCATCGATGATGAGGATTGTCGGTAGCATGGTAACCTCCAATGAGTGAGGACTGAGTTACGGGGAACAGCAGGACTGAGGACTGAGGATAACAACAGGACTGAGCAATGAGGACTGAGGTGTGAGTTTGCTCAGTCCTCATTACTTTCACCTCAGTCCTTCTCCTTTATCCCAGCGTGAAAAAGACCGTTGCTCCTTTGCCCACCGCTCCCTCAGCCCATACTTTTCCGCCGTGGCGGCGAATTACGCGCTCCACGATAGTAAGGCCGATGCCGGTTCCCTCGAACTCCGATTCCGAATGGAGCCGATGGAAGGGCAGGAACATTTTATCAGCATAGGCCGGATCAAACCCCGCGCCGTTGTCTTTGACATAGTAGGCCGTACTGTTGTTACGGCCGAGCGCGCCGAACTCGATGCGCGCGTCCCGCGTCTTTGCGGTAAACTTCCAGGCATTTGCGAGCAGGTTCGTGAGAGCGAGCGCAAGCAACCGGTGGTCCGCGGAGACGTCGAGACCCTCCTTGATGTCCACGCTGACCGATCTGTCCGGCTGGGCCTGCCGCAGTTCCGCAATGGACTGCAATGCCAGCTTGCCCATATCGACGCGGGTGCGCGCGAGGTTCTGCCGGGAAATGCGCGAGAGGTATAGCAGGTCATCGATAAGGCGGCTCATTTTTTCCGCCCCCTTGTGGATACGGGCCAAATAGCCTCTGCCTTTTTCGTCGAGCGATTGGGCATAGTCTTCATTGATGATTTTGGTGAAACCGGACACGGAGCGGAGCGGCGCGCGCAGGTCGTGCGAGACCGAGTAGATGAACGACTCAAGTTCCTGATTTACCTCGGCAAGCTCGAGGTGTGACTGTTCGCGGGCGGCCTTTGTCCGAAGGACTTCGATCCCGTACGCCAAATTATCAGCGAGCTCGGCCAAAAGGTTCATCTCGCTGACGGAAAATGGATCGGCTTCCTTGGAGTAGATGGTGATGGCGCCGAAGGCCTTGTTGGCCGCAATCAACGGGAAGGCGATCGAAGACGCATAACCACGCTTTATCGCCTGTTCCCGCCAGGGCAGGAAGGCCGGATCCGTCAGCATATTCGGGCATGCGGTCATAGCGCCGGTGCGGATGGCCGTGCCGGTAGGGCCGCGGCCTCTCTCCGAGTCGGACCAGGTGATGCCCAGGGTCTCAAGATAACCGTCCTCGAAGCCCGCGTGCGCCACGGGCCGAACTGATTTCCCTTTGTCGTCTTAGGCAAAACCGATCCAGACCATGCGGTAACCGCAGTCATCCACGATAATTTTGCATACATCGTCCAGGTATTCCTGCTCGTCCTTGGCCCTGATAATGGCCTGGCTGTTGTCGCTCAGCGCCTTCAGGGTCCTGTTCAACCGGATAAGCTCCATCTCCGCCCGCTTGCGCTCGGTGACGTCGTGTACCATGCCTATTGACCGGACTATCTTACCGGACCCGTCCCGGAAGTGCTCGCATTTTTCAAGGACAATGCGGACCGCGGTGTCCGATTTTCTTACCACTCTGTGTTCGATCTCGTAGGTGTCTTTTCCATCGCGTAGAGAATCGGTATACGCGGCGTTGACTGCTGAGCGGTCACCAGGATGAACCCGTTCGAGGAACGCTTCATAGGTCGCGGCGAACTCCTGCGGCTGCAAGCCGAAGATCCGGTAGACCTCATCCGACCAGGACAGGCTGTTGTTCACAAGGTCCAGTTCCCAGCTTCCGAGATGGGCGATCTCCTGGGCCCTCTCCAGCCGCTCCTCGCTTTCACGTAGCGACGCCATCAGTCTGTCGTGTTCCGACAATATGCGGGCCAGCTTGAAATTGCTGTAGCTCAGTTGTGAAATCATGCTGGACAACTTAATGAAAAATTCCATGACCGTATCAACGGTCGCCCGGCTGAGCCGCGGGACCCGGTCCAGCGCCGCAAGATATTCCCGCTCATCAAAGCCGTACTGCTTCGCCTGCTGCCGGAAGAATTCATAATCAGGCGATTCGTCATCAAATAAGAACTGGCCCGTGAAAAAATGACCGAGCAGTTTGCCGCCGACCTCAATGGGCGTCCCAACGTCCCACATGTTGTTCTTGCACTTATACACTTTGTACTCTCCGGCGGGCATTCCCGCGGTGAGCAGGGTGTCGCTTTCTATGCAATGTCCGCAGGTTTCGGGATGAAGTCGATGGAATTTTGTGCAGATGTCCTGCCAGCCGGCGCCGACCAGCACCTTCCCTTTGAGGTCGATGATGGCCAGGGGGATATGGGTAAGCTCGTGGAACTTTTCCATGAGCGACTGGATCGCGGGCGCATCGATGATGTCGCCGAGTTCCAGGTTCCCGATATCTCCCTCGGGAGAGATGATGCTGTTCAGTTTCAGCCTGACCCGCTGCTCGCTCTCTTGCAGTTCCTCCTCGGCTTTTTTGCGCTCGGTGATGTCTCTTGTGATCTTGGAAAAACCTCGAAGCATTCCCTTGTCGTCACGCAATGCCGTTATCAGCACGCTCGCCCAAAATACCGAACCATCCTTGCGCACTCGCCTGCCTACTTCCTCTGCCTGCCCAATTGTCCGCGCGGTTTTCAATTCTTTTTCCGGTTGGTTCCCGGCAAGGTCCTCGGGAGTATAGAACCTGGAGAAGTGCTGCCCGATGATCTCTTCCGCTTTATACCCTTTCAGACGCTCGGCGCCTGCATTCCATGTTACGACATTGCCTTCCTGATCGAGCATGAAAATGGCGTAGTCCTTTACACCGGTTACCAACAATCTGAACCGCTCCTCGCTTTTACTCAGCGCTTTCTCCGCCTGTTTGCGCTCGGTGATGTCATATGCATAAATACGAACGGCCTTGAATTGAGGGACCAATTGTATCGTTGTGCCGAACACCCGGTCTTGTATCGCGATCTCACGATACAGAGCGGTTTCTTCACTCTTTC
>JBGPUS010000015.1:0-22121 GCA_041491325.1 Nitrospirota bacterium
AAATGGTGATGCCCGGCGACAACATGAGCTGCAGCGTGGAGCTGATCACGCCGATCGCCATGGACAAGGAACTCCGGTTCGCCATCCGCGAAGGCGGCAGGACCGTGGGAGCAGGCGTCATTACGGAAGTTATCGAGTAACGGTGATTAAGTAAATAGTGGTTAAAGGGGTATTTCCCGAATCACTGAATCGCTTAATCGCTCCATCACTATTTACGAGGAACAGCACGTGACACAGAAGATCAGGATACGCTTAAAAGGATATGACCACCGGCTGCTCGACCAGTCCGCGGTAGAAATCATGGATACGGCAAAGAGGACCGGCGCCAAGGTGTCAGGGCCCATTCCGCTTCCGACCAGAATCAACCGCTGGACCGTGCTCCGCTCTCCTCATGTGGACAAGAAATCCAGAGAACAGTTTGAGATCAGGACGCACAAGCGTCTTATGGACATTCTCG
Organism: Nitrospirota bacterium; assembly: GCA_041491325.1. Classification (GTDB taxonomy): domain Bacteria; phylum Nitrospirota; class UBA9217; order UBA9217; family UBA9217; genus JBAZLV01. The sequence continues at coordinate 458 of JBGPUS010000015.1, forward strand.
ATCCGACACCACAGACCGTGGACGCGCTTATGAAGCTCGATCTGGCGGCGGGCGTGGATGTGGAGATTAAGCTGTAAGGCTTGAAACCAAACCGACTGCTGATGCCGGTGACGCTTCATGGATGCCGGCAGAGAGCGGGCGAGAGGAAATGCAATGAGCAAGGGAATAATCGGAAAAAAAATAGGCATGACCCAACAGTACAGCGGTGGGGAACTGATACCGGTCACCGTGATACAGGCGGGTCCGTGCTCGGTCGTGCAGAAAAAGACTGCGGAAAAAGACGGCTACGAATCGGTCCAGCTCGCTTTTGAAGAAGAAAAAAAGAAGGATCGCATCACCAAGGCCGTTGCCGGACACTTTAAAAAAGCGAACCTTCAGCCGCACCGCTTCCTTCGGGAGTTCCGCACCGGAGAGTTCGAGCAGGGGCAGGTTGTTACCATCGACATGTTCAAAAAAGGCGAATTAATATCCGTGAGCGGCGTGACGAAGGGCAAAGGATTTGCCGGTGTCATGAAGCGGCATAATTTCGCGGGCGGTCCTGGAGGGCACGGTTCCATGTTTAACAGGGCGCCGGGATCCATCGGCGCGAGCGCCTATCCTTCCCGCGTGTGGCCGGGCAAAAAACTTCCGGGACACATGGGGTCGGTAAACGTTACGGTAAAGAATATCGAGATTGTAGACGTGCGGCCTGACCAGAATCTCCTGTTTGTACGGGGGGCGGTGCCGGGCGGCGCCAATGGCATGCTGCTTATCTACAAGGCTGAATAATTAACAAAACAGAGGGTTATTGAAATGCCGTCGATCGCAATGGTTGATCAGAGCAATAAGAAGTTGAAGGATGTAGAGGTACCGGCCCTGTTTACCTCCGAAGTAAGGATGCATCTCGTCCATGCCGCGGTGGTGAACCAGCTTGCCAACAGGAGGGCCGGCACTGCATCCACGAAGACCAAGGGTCTCGTCAGCGGCGGCGGCGCAAAGCCGTGGAAGCAGAAGGGCACGGGCAGGGCGCGCGCGGGAAGCAACCGTTCCCCGCTCTGGCGGCACGGCGGCACGGTGTTCGGTCCGACGCCGAGAGATTATTCGTACGCCCTCCCGAAGAAAGCGAAACGGGCGGCGCTGGTGGACGCGCTCTCCTCGAAAGTAAACGACAACCGGCTTATCCTGGTAGACAGCCTTGCGCTCTCCGAGCCGAAGACAAAAAATGTCATGACGCTGCTCGGCGCGCTCGGCGTGCAGGAGAACGCTCTTGTTCTTATCAACGGGGAAAATAAAAACCTGACGTTGGCCGCCCGGAACATACCGTCGGTCAAGGTGCTCAGGATGGATAATCTGAACGTCTATGACCTGATCAAGTACCGCTACCTCATCACTACGCAGGATGCGTTGAACGCCATGCAGGAGGTGTACGGTAAATGACCGATTTTTACGATATTCTTCGTGTGCCGCGTATAACCGAGAAGGGCACCCGTTTGAAGGAAAAAAACAACGTTCTGACCTTTGAAGTGAAGACCGATGCCAACAAGGTCCAAGTAAAGAAGGCCGTAGAGGGTATCTTCAAGGTAAAGGTTTTAGACGTTACCACGGTAAAAAATTTGGGCAAGAACAAGCGCGTCGGTCAGCGGCTCGGCCGCAGATCGGACTGGAAAAAGGCGTACGTGACGCTTAAGCCCGGTGAAAAGATTGATATATTTGAGGGTGCTTAAATGCCGGTAAAATCGTATAATCCTACATCCGCTGGAAGACGCTTCCAGACCACGTCGACCTTCGAAGAGGTAACGCGGAGCACGCCGGAAAAATCCCTGGTCGTCAAACTCAGCCAGAGCGGCGGAAGAAATAATCGCGGCAAGATCACGGTGCGGTATCGGGCCGGTTGGCATAAGAAAAAGTACCGGATCGTTGACTTTAGGCGTGATAAGATCGGCGTACCTGCAACGGTAGCTCAGGTGGAGTACGATCCGAACCGCACGGCGCGCATCGCGTTGCTGCATTATGCCGACGGCGAAAAGCGTTACATCCTCGCACCTCTCGGCGTGAAGGTCGGCGATCATATTATGTCCGGCCCCGAGGCGGACATCAAGCCCGGGAACGCGCTTCCGATGGCATCCATACCGGTAGGGACTATCCTGCACAACGTGGAGCTCAAGAAGGGCGCCGGCGGCCAGCTTGCGAGGAGCGCCGGGGCATCCGTCCAACTGCTCGCGCGCGAAGGTGAGCTTGCAACACTCCGTCTCAACTCCGGAGAAGTGCGCGTAGTACGCTCCGAATGCATGGCGACCATTGGCCAGGTGGGAAATCTGGATCATGAGAACGTGAGCATCGGCAAGGCAGGCAGGGCCCGCTGGATGGGTATGCGGCCTCGGGTGCGCGGCGTTGCCATGAACCCTGTTGATCATCCGCTCGGCGGCGGCGAAGGCAAATCGTCGGGTGGCCGTCCCGGGTGTTCTCCGTGGGGTCTTCCCGACGGGAAGAAAACCAGACACAACAAAAAAACGAATAAGTACATTCTTTCGAGACGAACCAAGAGCAGGTAGCAGAAGATTCTAAAGTCTGAATACAAAGCCCTATATTCGGATTTAGAAATAAGCGTTTCGGATTTGATTTAACGTGCGGAGGACAGAGTGCCGAGATCAATTAAAAAAGGCCCCTTTATCGACGAAAGCCTGATGAAGAAGGTGGACGTCATGAACAGCGCCGGGGAAAAGAAAATTGTGAAGACGTGGTCCCGGAGATCGACCATTACGCCCGACTTCGTGGGACATACGCTGGCGGTACATAACGGCAAGAAATTCATTCCCGTGTATGTTTCCGAGAACATGGTCGGTCACAAGCTTGGGGAGTTTTCACCGACGCGGACATTCAAGGCGCACGGGGGATCGAAGGCAGCTGAAAAAACGAGCGCGCCGAAGTAATATTGAGCGTGCCGCGCATTTCGAGTGAGGATGATCAGATGGAAGCAAGCGCAACAGTCAGACATATACGAATCACGCCGCGAAAGGCAAGACAGGTCATAGACCTTATTCGGGGCAAGATGGTGGGAGATGCTCTTAATATTCTCACCTTCACGCCGCTTCATGCCGCGCGGATTGTGAAAAAACTTCTCGATTCCGCGGTCGCCAATGCCGAGCAAAAGAAGGTAGGCGATCTCGATACGCTCAAGGTATCAAAGGCCTTTGTGAACCAGGGCGTTACGATGAAACGGATGCGGGCGCGGGCCATGGGGCGCGGCAATACGATCAGAAAAAGGACCAGCCATATTACGGTGGTTCTCTCAGCGTAGTAATACTTACGGAGGCGTAATGGGACAGAAGGTTCATCCGATCGGGTTTCGGCTCGGAGTCATAAAGACGTGGGATTCGCGGTGGTTCTCCCAGAAGAACTATGCGACCCTCCTGCACGAGGATATCAAGATCCGCAAGATCGTCAAGGAGCGGCTGATGCACGCAGGGGTGGCCAAGATCGAGATCGAGCGCGCCGGTCAGAAGGCGAAGATCAATATCCACACGGCGCGTCCCGGCATCATCATCGGCAAAAAGGGCGCAGAGGTCGATAAACTCAAGAAAGACCTCGAGTCCATGACCAGCAAACAGATATATATCAACATTCAGGAAATCAGGCGTCCTGAATTGGAAGCCCAGCTCGTGGCGGAAAATATCGCGCTCCAGCTCGAGCGTCGGATTGCTTTTCGCAGGGCCATGAAGAAAGCGGTAACTTCCGCTCTTCGGCTCGGTGCGCAGGGGATCAAGATAACCTGCTCCGGCAGGCTGGCAGGCGCTGAAATAGCCCGGACCGAATGGTATCGCGAAGGCAGGGTGCCCCTCCATACCCTGAGGGCCGACATTCAATATGGATTTTTTGAAGCCAAGACCACTATGGGCCAGATTGGTGTAAAGGTCTGGATCTACCGGGGAGACGTGCTTCAGCAACCGAAACCAGCGGCATAAACGCTCCCAAGAATTTCGACGGGATAAGCGGTATACGGCCGTGATGGATTACGTTGCAGAGAATTTCATCATTTAATTTTGCTTGTCATTTTGCGCAGACTTTGGACGTTACTAAAAAGGATTTGTAATCATGCTGGCACCCAAACGAGTGAAACACAGGAAAATGCAGAAGGGAAGGATGACAGGCACGGCTTACCGGGGCGCGGAAGTGAGCTACGGTGAGTATGGCTTGAAAGTCCTTGAGCCGGGCTGGATAACCAGCAGGCAGATTGAAGCAGCCCGTATCGCCATGACCCGCTATGTAAAGCGAGGCGGCAAAATTTGGATCCGGGTGTTCCCTGACAAGCCGATAACGAAGAAACCGGCGGAAACCCGCATGGGAAAAGGCAAAGGAGCGCCGGAATACTGGGTGGCGGTTGTGAAACCCGGCCGGGTGCTCTATGAGATGGGCGGCGTGGACGAAACAACGGCGAGAGAAGCCTTCCGGCTGGCGGCGTATAAACTGCCGCTTGCCACGCGGTTTGTCTCGCGGGAGGCTGAAATATGAAGACGAGCGCAAAAGAACTTCGGGACCTGTCGAGCGATGAGCTTGCGGTAAAATCCGGTGAGTTGAAAAAAGAATTGTTCAACCTGAGATTTCAGCAGGCCATGGGGCAGATAGAGAATCCTATGCGGCTACGGACGCTGCGCAGGGATATTGCAAAAACAAAAACAGTCTTAAAGGAAAAGTATGGCCGAGTCTAAGAAGAAAAAAATGTATATCGGGCAGGTCGTCAGCGACAAGATGGACAAGACAGTCGTATTGGCGGTCACGAGGCGTATCGCGCACGCAAAGTACAACAAAACCATAAAGCGCACGACCAAGTTCAAGGTACACGACGAGAAAAACGAGTGCAAGATGGGGGATGTGGTGCGCTTTATCGAGACCCGGCCTCTTTCCAAAGAGAAACGGTGGACGGTCCTCGATATCGTGGAAAAGGCCACCCAGTAAGTTACGGACGATAACGTTTTTTTCAGGGGATAAGCTATGATTCAGCAACAGACGGTATTGGATGTGGCGGACAATTCCGGCGCAAAAAAAGTAATGTGCATTAAGGTTTTGGGCGGAACGCGCAAGCGCTATGCAAGGCTTGGCGACGTGATTGTCGTCGCCATTAAAGTGGCGATCCCCGAAGGGCAGGCCAAAAAGGGCACGGTGGCCAAGGCGGTAGTAGTGCGCACGACGAAAGAAGTGCGTCGGCAGGACGGGTCCTACATAAAATTCGACCGAAATGCGGCGGTGCTCATCAACAACCAGAACGAACCGATCGGGACGCGCATCTTTGGGCCCGTGGCGCGCGAGTTGCGCAAAAAGAATTTCATGAAAATCATATCTCTTGCGCCTGAAGTGCTGTAGCGAAGGCCGTAAGAACAGTTCAGGGTAAAGCAGGGCGAGGAAAATGCAGATAAAGAAAAACGATAATATAAGAGTGCTCTCCGGCAAGGAGAAGGGCAAGCAGGGCAGGGTGATAGCGGTTTATCCCTCCACCAACAGGCTCCTTGTGGAAAAGTTGAACATGATCAAGCGCCACACGAGGCCGAACCAGCAACTTAAGCAGGGTGGCATCGTGGAGAAGGAAAGCCCGATTGCCGCCTCGAACGCGAAGTTGATTTGTCCGAAGTGCGACAAGCCCACGACGGTTTCGCGCCAGGCGCAGGGTGACGGCTCGCGCGCACGGGTATGCAGAAGCTGCAATGCGACCATTGATTGACCCCCGCAGCTGCCGATAGCGCGGAAGAGTTTGTATATACCGGTAAAATAGGAAAACGATATTATGGCAGAGAAGAAAGACAAAACAAAAGAGACCAAGGGCGGCGAGAAAAAGGCCGCTGTAAAGGCGCCCAAAGCCGCACCCAAAGCCGCGGCCAAGCCGAAGGCTAAGGAACCGGCAAAACAGGCGAAACCCACGCCGGGCGCAGCGGAACCGGCGGCTGAAAAACGGGCGCTGGTACGCGTCCCGGCCTCACGGCTGAAGCAGCGGTATACCGACGTGGCGGTCCCGGCGCTCATGAAGGATTTTCAGTACAAAAATCCCATGCAGGCGCCGAAACTCGTCAAGGTTGTGTTGAACGTAGGCATGGGTGAGGCAATTACCAATGCCAAGGCGCTCGAGCACGCAGCTGATGAACTCGGGAAGATCACGGGGCAACGGCCGGTCATAACGCGCGCAAAAAAATCCATAGCGACCTTTAAACTGAGAGAAGGCATGCCGATCGGTTGCATGGTGACACTCAGACGGGAGCGCATGTATGAATTCCTTGACCGGTTCATCAGCGCCGCGCTGCCGCGCATCAGAGACTTCAAGGGTGTATCGTCGAAGTCGTTTGACGGCAGGGGGAACTATACGATCGGCATCAAAGAACAGGTAATTTTTCCGGAGATCGAAATCGACAAAGTTGATTCGATCCACGGGCTCGATATTGTGATCGTAACAACGGCAAAAACCGATGAGGAAGGCCGGGCATTGCTCGGACACCTGGGCATGCCGTACCGGAAGTAGTCCGGGAAACAGGACGTAATGGAGGAATGATGGCGAAGAAGTCCCTGATAGCGAAGGCGACCAGAACCCCGAAGTTTAAGGCCCGCAAATACAGCCGCTGCCCGTTGTGCGGGCGGTCCCGGGGGTATCTGAGAAAGTTTGATATGTGTAGGATCTGTTTCCGAAACAGGGCGCTCAAGGGCGAAATCCCGGGCGTGATCAAGGCAAGCTGGTAAAAAAAGGGGTTTGAAACAATGATGACCGATCCGATAGCGGATATGCTTACGCGCATCCGCAATGCCAGTAAGGCAAAGCACGAAAAGGTAGACATCCCTTCATCAAAAGTGAAGGTCGAGATCGCAAAAATCCTGAAGGACGAGGGATACGTCAAGAACGTGAAGCTGGTAAAAGACCGCCGGCAGGGCTTGATCCGCGTGTATCTCAAGTATACGGAAGACGAACTGCCCGTTATTCAAGGGCTGAAGCGCATCAGCAGGCCGGGCTGCCGGATTTATGCCGGCAACGACACCATACCGAAAGTTTTGGCCGGGCTCGGGACGGCCATCATGTCCACACCGAAGGGTATCCAGACCGGCAGGCAGGCAAGGAAGGATAACGTGGGCGGCGAAGTCATTTGCCACGTGTGGTAACAGCAGCCGTTTGAATTTCGTCCGAACAGGGAGTTAGGAGCCGTCATGTCAAGGGTTGGCAAAAAACCGATAGAAATACCGGCCGGGGTCGAAGCAAAGCTCGAAATCGGCAAAGTCACTGTCAAGGGACCGCTGGGCGAGATCAGCCAGGATGTGAATCCGAAGCTGACCATTAAAAAAGAAAATAATACCTTATTGGTGGAGCGGCCGTCGAACCAGAAAATATACCGTGAGCTGCATGGCTTGACCAGAAACCTGATCGCCAACATGGTAACCGGTGTCAGCAAAGGCTACGAAAGAACCCTTGAAATAACCGGTGTCGGCTTCAAGGCGTCGGCGGTGGGCAGCAACCTGATGCTGAATCTCGGGTTCTCGCATCCGATCGTGTTTCCTTTGCCGAAAGGCATTAAAGCCGTGGTTGACGCGAAGCAGACGTTAATCACGCTCAAGGGAGTGGACAAGCAGCTCATCGGCCAGATAGCGGCCAATGTGAGAGGCCTTAAGAAGCCGGAGCCATATAAAGGCAAAGGCATAAAGTACGGCGGCGAGGTCGTTCATCGTAAAGAAGGCAAGGCCGGCAAGGGCGGGAAGTAGCTCTTGGCCCGCTCCCGACAGTTCATAAAGCAAATGGAGATGTGACGTGGCGCAAAGCAAATTAAAAGCCAGACAAAGACGGCATGTAAGAGTCAGGAAAAACGTAAGCGGGACGGCCGCGAAGCCCCGGTTGAATGTCTTCAAGAGCCTGAGCCATATTTATGCTCAGATTATAGATGACACGACCGGAAAAACGCTTATCGCCGCTTCCTCCACGGAAAAAACGGTCAATACCGGGCTGAAGCACTGCGGAAATGTCGAAGCGGCCAAGAAGGTCGGCGCAAGCATAGCGGAGCGAGCACTGGGAAAGAACATTAAGCAGGTTGTGTTCGACCGGGGCGGGTACCAATACCACGGGTGCGTCAAGGCGCTGGCGGATGCAGCACGTGAAAAGGGCCTGAATTTTTAATAACGGGCAATTATCCCGTTAAAGAGTGTCTTTCTATTTTTCCTTTCCCGCGAGATCCTACAATCTCCGGCGGGGTCCATTTCGGAGGCGGCATTGGCAGAGCGATACCAAAAATCAGCGGAAGAGGGCGACGGCCTGAAAGATAAACTGGTCTACTTGAACCGGGTGGCCAAGGTGGTCAAGGGCGGCAAGCGGTTTAACTTCAGCGCGCTTGTTGTTGTCGGCGACGGCAAGGGCAGGATAGGCGTGGGCAAGGGCAAGGCGGCCGAAGCACCTGTAGCCATCAAAAAAGCGGTAGAGCGGGCCAAGAAGAGCATGGTTCTCGTTTCTCTGAAAGGGGACACGATCCCTCATGCAATACTTGGCCATTATGGGGCGGGCAAGGTATTGCTCAGACCGGCTTCCGAAGGCACCGGGCTGATCGCCGGCGGCGCCAGCAGGTCGGTGCTCGAGGTCGTTGGAGTGCGTAATGTACTCTGCAAATCGCTCGGTTCCAGCAATCCGCACAACGTAGTCAGCGCCACGATCAAAGGTCTGATCGGACTGAGGACCATCGAGCAGGTGGCGGCACTTCGGGGCAAAACCGTGGAGGAATTAGGATAAGTATGGCTAAATCCGAAGCAAAAAAACTCAAAATTACGCTCGTTATCAGCGCTATCGCGCGGCCGGGTAAGCATAAAGTCGTTCTGATCGGGCTGGGCCTTAAAAAGCTGAACCATTCCGTGGTTCGGCTCGATACGCCGGAGATACGCGGAATGATCAATAAGGTTTCTCACCTCATTAAGGTGGAAGAAGCATAACGTTATCGCGATTAGTTCAAGGATAACATTTAAAATCACCGAATCACTGATGCCTGCGAGTAAACTATGAGATTAGAAGATCTGAAGCCCGCAAAAGGGGCGAAAAAAAAAGCAAAACGTGTCGGTCGGGGCGTTGGTTCAGGCCACGGCAAGACCTCCACGAAAGGCCATAAGGGACAGAAGGCCCGTTCCGGTGGTGTCAAGGCCCCTGGTTTTGAAGGCGGTCAGATGCCCCTTCAGCGGAGGATTCCCAAGCGGGGCTTTACCAACATATTCCGGAAGGAATATTCGGTTGTGAACCTCGACGACCTTAAGGAAATGGTCGGCGCTGAACCCGTTACACCCGAAATGCTCATGCAAAAAGGCCTCATAAAGAACATGAAGGTCGGGGTTAAGGTGCTCGGTACCGGGGAGCTCAAGACGAAACTGACCGTCCGCGCGCATAAGTTCAGCAAGAGCGCTGTGGAAAAGATTCAGGCAGCCGGCGGCAAGGCCGAGGTAATCTAACCCGTGTTCACCGGCTTGAAGAACATATTTAACATTCCCGAACTCAGGAAGCGCATTGTATTCACGCTCTTGATGCTTGCCGTCTACCGTATCGGTGCGCATATTCCCACGCCCGGCGTTAAGGGCGAGGCGCTGAGCCAGTACCTTCACCAGGCTGCGGGCGGTTTGATGGGATTTTTTGATATGTTCTCCGGGGGCGCTCTTTCCCGGGTTACGATATTTGCGCTCGGCATCATGCCGTATATCACGGCCTCGATTGTGCTTCAGCTTCTGACCGTGGTGATCCCCCGATTGCAGGCGCTGGCAAAAGAGGGAGAAGCAGGCAGAAAAAAAATCACCGAGTATACTCGCTATGGCACAGTCTTGATAGCCGGATTTCAATCGTTCTGGATGGCCGTCGGTATTGAAAAGATGGGCGGCGGAGCCTTTGTGGAGTCCACAGGGTGGTCGTTCCGGATCCTTACCATGATTACGCTGACGGCGGGCACCACCTTTATCATGTGGCTCGGCGAGCAGATTACGGAGCGGGGCATCGGCAACGGCATTTCCCTTATCATTTTCGCGGGGATCGTGGCGGGATTTCCGAGCGCCGTGCAGAACACCATCGGGTTGGTGGCCTCGGGCGAGATCGCCTATTTCATGGTTTTTGTCATCCTCGCTTTGATCGTCGCGGTAGTGGCGGCAATCATTATCATGGAGCGCGGCCAGCGCAAGATAGCGATCCAATATGCGCAGCGGATGGTCGGCAGAAAGATATATAAAGGGCAGAGCACGCATCTGCCGCTCAAGATAAATTCCGCGGGCGTGATCCCGCCGATTTTTGCTTCGTCCATTCTTCTTTTCCCCGCGACCATTGCGGGGTTTGCGCAGGTAGAGTGGGTCCAGGGCATTGCACAACAGCTGGCGCCGGGAAAGGTGCTCTATACCGTTGTCTATGTGATGATGATCGTCTTTTTTGCGTATTTTTATACGGCGATTGTGTTCAACCCGGTGGACATCGCTGACAACCTGAAGAAGTATGGCGGTTTCATTCCCGGGATCAGGCCGGGCAAAAAAACGTCCGATTACCTGTATCGGGTGCTGACGCGGATTACGCTGGGCGGGGCGCTTTATCTGTCCGCCGTGTGCGTGCTGCCGGACATCTTTTATAAATTTTTTAACGTGCCGTTTTATTTCGGAGGCACATCTCTGCTGATCGTGATCGGCGTTGCGCTGGACACCGTTTCGCAGATAGAGTCGCACCTCATTCAAAGGCATTATGGAGGTTTCCTGAAAGGCGTTACGCTCAAAGGGAGACGGTGACGCTCGAGGCGCGCCATGATCATTCTCAAGTCTCTTCAGGAAATCGAAAAGATACGGAAAGCCTGCATCATTGTTGCGGACGTCCTGGACGGCGTTCGCGCCAAGGTCCGGCCGGGCGTGAGCACCCAACAGTTGGATGAATTTGCTGAACGGTTTATCCTGGCTGCGGGTGCAAAGCCTGCATTCAAGGGCTACCGCGGGTATCCGAAAACGCTTTGCACGTCCGTGAACAATGAAGTTATTCACGGGATACCGTCGAAGGATGTCGTTCTCACCCAGGGAGATATCGTCAGTATCGATGTCGGCGCGGTTGTTGAGGGATTTTACGGAGATGGCGCTATCACGCTGGCGGTGGGAGCTATAGCGTCGGCTGCGGACCAGTTGGTCCGGGTGACGGAAGAGTCCCTCGCTCGGGGAATTGCACAGGCGCAGCCGGGCAACCATCTGTTTGATATTTCACACGCCGTGCAGAGTTATGTGGAGTCGAACGGATATTCGGTGGTGCGGGAATTCGTCGGGCACGGAATTGGACGGAACCTGCATGAAGACCCACAGCTTCCGAATTACGGCGACAAGGGAAAAGGGCCGCGGCTCAAACCCGGGATGGTGCTTGCAATCGAGCCCATGGTAAACGCCGGCGGAAGCGCAACGCTTGTCAAGGAAGACAACTGGACAGCGGTGACCGTAGACGGCAGCTTGTCGGCGCATTTTGAACATACGATCGCAGTGATGGCGGACGGGCCGTGGATACTTACGAAGAAGTAAAACCCTATTAAACCAGCGTCCGGAGGAATCCGGAATGGAAGCGAAGGTATGGCGAAAGAAGATTCCATAGAAGTACAGGGTACGGTATTGGAGACGCTGCCCAATGCCATGTTCCGGGTTGAAATGGAAAACGGCCATAAGATTCTGGCCCATATATCGGGTAAGATGCGAATGCATTTTATCAAGATCCTCCCGGGAGATAAAGTGACAGTGGAACTTACCCCCTACGACCTGACCAGAGGCAGAATTACCTATCGGTTTAAGTAGGCCGTTGGTCGGATGCGGAAGGGTGGGACACAAATACACAGAGAAACGGAAGTAACGAAAAATGAAAGTTCGCTCATCAGTACGAAAAATATGCCCCAAATGTACCGTAATTCGCCGCAAAGGCATTGTGCGCGTCATTTGCGAGAATGCGCGCCATAAGCAACGGCAAGGATAATTAACCAATCTTCAAATCCGGACAGCGGAATTATTTGCGAAGACGTTTGACGTTTCTATTTTCTATTTCGGATTTGTGGCTCAGGAGGGATCGTGGCTCGAATTGCAGGAGTTGACTTACCAAAAGACAAGAAGACGGAAATCGCACTGACCTATATTTTCGGAATAGGTCCGGCATCGGCAAAGAAGATCCTTGCCGAGGCTGGTGTGGATCCGAATATGAAGAGCGCGAACCTGACCGAATCCGACATCGTCAAGATTCGCGCCATTCTCGACCGTGACTATACCGTGGAAGGGGATTTGCGTCGCGAAGTGACGATGCATATCAAACGGTTGATGGACATCGGGAGTTACCGGGGGCTCAGGCATCGCAGGGGGTTGCCGGCGCGGGGGCAGCGGACGAAGACAAACGCACGAACGAGAAAAGGTCCCAAAAAGGCCTCGATGGCGGGCAGAGGAAAGAAAAAGAGCCTGGCAAAGAAGTAGCAGCAGCGTCAATGAATAGATAATAGAGATTAAAGCGCTTGCGTTTTGTTCTCTTCGGTAATCTCTCAAGCGCTATTCCCTATTCTCATACTATGCAGGAGAAAAGATGGCAAAAAAGGGTAAAGAAAAAAAGAATGTGTCGAATGGCGTTGCCCATATCCACGCTTCCTTTAATAACACCATAGTGACGATCACCGACACTGTCGGGAATGTGATCACCTGGTCGAGCGCCGGCAATAAGGGATTCAAAGGCTCGCGGAAGAGCACTCCGTTTGCCTCCCAGCTTGCCGCTGAATCGGCCGCCAAGAAAGCCATGGAGCACGGCATGAGGCAGGTTGAAGTGTATGTGAAAGGACCGGGCACCGGCAGAGAATCCGCCATTCGCTCGATTCAGGCAGCGGGACTGGAAATCGTGGCGATTAAAGATGTCACACCGATTCCGCACAACGGATGCAGACCACCGAAGCGAAGAAGGGTCTAAACCGGATCGCGGCGGGTTGCAACTTGTAAATACGGGCGTGCATTTTTTGCCGGTCGTTACAATGTGCGATTTATATTTAAAATGTTTTCAAGCCTTGTGAGGAGGAATTGTGGCACGGTATATAGGATCAGTCTGTAAACTTTGCAGGAGAGAGGGCATGAAGCTCTTCCTGAAGGCCGAGCGGTGCTACACGGATAAGTGTGGCGTGACCCGGAGGAGCTACCCGCCGGGCCAACACGGCCAGGCAAGGATCAAACAGTCTGAATACTGCCTGCAGCTCAGAGAAAAGCAAAAAATTCGGCGTATTTACGGTGTTCTGGAGCGTCAGTTCCGGGGCTATTTCGAGAAGGCCGAGCGAATGAAGGGAGTCACGGGCGACAACCTGCTGCAACTCCTGGAAAGACGGCTCGATAACGTCGTGCAGAGAATGGGCTTCGCGGGCGCCAAGAAAGAGGCGCGACAGCTTGTGCGGCACGGTCATATGCTCGTCAACGGCAAAAAGGTGAATATCCCTTCCTATGTACTGAAGGCGGGCGATGTGGTGGAACTCCGGGAGAAGAGCAAGAGTATTGCCCTCATTCAGCAGACCATCGCGGCAGTCGAGAAGCGTGGGTTCCCAACCTGGCTGGAGATAGACAAGACACAATTCCGAGGTAAGGTGCTGGCGTTGCCCGCGCGGGAAGAGTGTACCTTGCCGACGGTAAAAGAACAGCTCGTGGTCGAACTCTATTCGAAATAAGTTTAAACTGTTTGAACTACGTCTGAAGGCCGGTGGGGCGCTGTTTTTCGGCAGTGCCGGTTTATTTCCATTACCGTTCCATGACCGGTTTATTCACTCCGACACGGAGGAACAATGCTCAAAAAAGTAAAAGATTTCCAGATGCCGAAGAAGCTTCAATATGATCCGAAAAAAATAACCGATACGTACGGAAAATTTACGGCAGAGCCGCTGGAGCGCGGCTTCGGAACCACCCTTGGTAATTCCTTGCGGAGAGTGCTTCTTTCCTCGCTCGAAGGCTCTGCAATTACATCGATAAAAATCGGCGGCGTGCAACACGAGTTTTCGAGTATCCCGGGAGTTGTCGAGGACACGACGGACCTTATCCTGAACCTCAAGGAAATCCGTTTGAAACTCCATACGGATAAACCGAAGACGCTGACGCTCAAGGCCAAGGGGACCGGCGAAGTTACGGCAAAAGACATCGAAGCCGACGCGGAAGTGGAAATTCTAAATCCGGATGTCCACCTTGCCACGATCGATAAGAACGGCAAACTCGAAGTCGAAATGCGGGCGCGGCGGGGCAGAGGGTATGTCTCCTCGGAAAAGAACAAGGAACCGGGTCAGGCCATCGGCGTGATTCCGATTGACTCTATCTTTTCCCCCATCCGCAAGGTGAACTTCAAGGTAGAGAACGCGCGCGTGGGGCAGGAAACGGACTACGACAAACTCGTGCTTGAAGTTTGGACGGACGGCAGCATCCGCCCGGATGACGCCATCGCGCATGCGTCCAAGCTCTTGAAAGACCACCTCTCGATCTTTATCCATTTACCGGAAGAAGAGGAAGAATCTCCGGTCAGCGACGAGGAAATTAAAAAGACGCCGTCTTTTAATGAGAACCTGCTGCGCAGCGTCAATGAACTGGAACTCTCGGTGCGTGCGGCAAACTGCCTCAAGAATGCGGGGATCGAGACCATCGCTGAAATGGTGCAAAAGACCGAAAGCGAAATGCTCAAGACGAAAAATTTCGGCAGGAAGTCCTTGAACGAAATAAAAGAGATTCTTTCCGAGATGGGTCTGGGGCTCGGGATGAAAGTGGACGATAAAATAGTGACGGAAGCCAGGCGGTTGCTGGCGGAACGCCCGAGCGAAGCGTAATTAAATCACTTCAAAGGTAAGGAAAGCAAAATGAGACATGGTTGTGCAGGCAGACAATTTGGGAGAGATACCAGCCACCGCAAGGCGCTGCTCAGGATGCTCGTTTCCGCACTGATAAAAAACGAGAAAATCGAGACAACAACGGCAAAAGCCAAGGAAATTCGGCCGTTGGCGGAAAAGATGATTACGTTGGCCAAGCGGGGAGATTTGCACGCGCGGCGACAGGCGCTCAGCTTTATTCACGATGAGACTGTCGTAAGCAGCCTGTTTACCCAAATCGCGCCCCGGTTTGCGACTCGGAACGGCGGCTATACCAGAATTGTGCCGACCCGCACCCGGCCCGGCGATGCGGCTCCCATGGCGGTTATTGAGCTGGTGGAACTTCAGAAAAAAGAAGTAGCTGAAGCCAAAGGCGAGAAAAAGACCAAGTCGGAGAAAACTACTAAATAGCAGCATGAAAATTTTCGTCGTTCACGAATAGGCGATACTCGGGACAGTGTTGAGTTGCTCAGGCAAGGCAAGCAAAGGCAAGGGATTTTTCCTTGCCTTTTTTATTGCTCGGAGTCAGTAATTGCCGAATCGGCCGCTATCCGGATATACGGCTGTGTTCGCCTTTCCTGCCATACCCCGTGTGACGCCTGGCCAAAAGGTTATTGTTTGCGACTGCGGTTTTTCTCTATCGTCCGGTATTTTTTTGTATTTTAACGGAGTTTACACCCGGAGTATTTTATGTTAGTATGACGCGGTAATAAACGATATGTTACGACCTATGGCAGAGGGAAAAGGAATAACAGCCGCAGTGATCGCGCTGGCGCGTCTGACCGTCGATCGATGGCGGCGAGGGATAGGGTTCAGGGTGTCGTTTCTCATGACCGCCGTTCTTGTCATGGTCACAACGCTCGTGGGCGCCTATTTTTTCTGGGAAGAAAAAAAGTCCTATGACGCCGAGGTCCGCGTCCGGGCCTTGTACGTGGCGAACGAGGCGGCGGCGTCAACAGCCGAAGATATAGCCGCCGGAAACCGCAACGCACTCGATAAGAAAATCTCCTCCTATTTCACCAGCAGCGAAGAACTGCTTTCCGGCACTCCCCTGCTCTCCCTGACGGCATATGATAGAAATTGTGATATCCTTGCGAGCAGCACCGCAACTGCCTTGCTTTCCCGCATCAAGCTCTCTGCCAATCCCCGCCTTTCCTGCGATTCTCAGCAGGGCCCAGGACCGATTTTCCTGGTCGGGCAAAGCGGACTCTATGAGCTTACGCTCCCCGTGCTCAACAGGGGCGAGCGCGCCGGGTTTCTCCGCGTCGGTGTTTACGGACAGCCGCTCAGCCGACAATTTGCCGGAACCATACAAAAGATCGGTGTCGCACTTTTCGGAATCCTGCTCGTGGGTATCGCCTTCGGCCGGATCATTGCGCTCGGTATAACGCGACCGATTTTACAACTCAGCGAAGCGGCTGACAAGCTCAGCCGACAGAACTGGGACACCCCGTTGCCGCTGAAGGGTTTCGACGAGATCAGCAAACTCAGCCGCGCCTTCAACCGGATGGTGCTGGCGCTCAAAGAACGGGAAGCAAGCCTTTCACGCGGGAACAGAGACCTTTTCATCCTTCACACCTCCGGACTCGATCTTATGGAAAGCCTTGACCTCGACGCCCTGCTGGCGAAGATTGCGGCGAGGGCCGAGGATTTAGTGCGGGCTGACACAACGGCAATCTCCGTTATCGGCGGGTCCGATCGTATGCTGAAGTATCTTGGCGTGTTCGGTACGAAGTCGAAACTGGTGAAGGAACGGGACCTGCCGCTCGAGGCAGGAGGCATTTACAACTGGCTCGTGAGCTACGGCACGCCGCTCCTGATCACGGACGCTCAAGACGATTTCAGGCTCGACAGCGGGCTAATGAAAACGCTTGGTATTAATAGCATCATGGCCGTTCCCCTCTGGCAATCGAACACGATGACGGGGATTCTCACGGTCCTCAATAAGAAGGGGGGCGTGAGCTTCGATAAAAACGACCTTCGGCTGTTTACCGTTTTTTCGAGCCTCTCGGCCGCCGCTTTGCAAAATGCATCGCTCTACAGCGATTTAAAAGCAAAAATGAACGAATTGAAACTTACCCAGGAACAGCTGATCCATTCGACCAAGATGGCGGCCATCGGAGAGCTTGCCGCGAACGTCGCGCATGAGATCAATAATCCTCTCACGAGCGTGCTGGGCTACACTACCCACCTGCTAAAAACGCTCCCGCTCCAGGAGTCGCCGAGGCGGATCCTCGGTATGATGGAGCAGGAAACGCTTCGGGTCAGAAAGATCATCCGCAACCTGCTGGACTTCGCGCGCCATAAGCCTTCGTCCATGCAGCCGGGAGACCTTGCCATCCCGCTTCGGGAGACCGTAGCGCTCGTGCAGGGGGTCGCCGATGCGGCGTCGGTCGTGATCCAGGAGGACTATCCCCCGGCGTCGCTGGCGGTCAATATGGACCAGAATGAAATGAAACAGGTATTCATCAACATCGTCAATAACGCGCTGCAGGCCATGCCGCGGGGAGGAGAGCTTCGTATACGATTAGATCGAGTCAACGACCAGGAGTTGGTCGTCGAATTCTCCGATACCGGGACCGGCATAGCGCCGGAAAACGTGGACAAGATATTTGAACCTTTCTTTTCAACGAAGAGCAGCGGCGACGGCACGGGACTCGGCCTGTCGATCAGTTACCGCATTGTTCGCAACCATGGCGGCAGGATTGAAACAAAGAGCGAGGCGGGGAAGGGGACCGTGTTCAGCGTGTTTCTCCCCTCGTACCAGAGCGGCTAACCTGAGCACTGTCACTATTTTTTTGAGGAGTTAAACGATGGCCGGTGAAAAAATTCTCGTCGTCGATGACGAGGACATGATTCGGGATCTCTGCTACCATATTTTGTCCGCCGAAGGATATCAGGTAAGCACGGTTTCAAATGGAACGCTGGCGCTGGACGAACTTAGCCGGGTAGGCGCCGATTTGATGATTACCGACATCAAGATGCCCGGCATGGACGGGCTCGAATTATTTGAGCGGGTCAAGGGCCGAAATCTGGACCTCGTGACGATATTTATCACAGGACACGGCACGCTCGACACCGCCATAGACTCCCTCACGCGGGGCGTAGACGGTTTTGTGCTCAAGCCCTTCACACAGGAGGAGCTGTTAAGCGCCGTGGAACACGCCATACGCCGCAAACGGCTCCAGAAAGAAAATATCAGACTCAAGGCGCTCATCCCCCTGTTCGAGATCAGCAAGCTTCTCGTGACGGAGATCGATCTGACCTCTCTGTTCAAGATCATTACCGACATCGTGGTGCAGGAATTCGCCGCCGACAGGGTCTCGCTGATGTTGCTCGACGAGGCAACCGAGACCCTCCACATACGCGCGTCCCACGGACTGCCGGCGGACATCGCCCTGAAGGCCCGCCGAAAACCCGGAGAGGGCGTCTCCGGGCTGGCCCTGAAATACCGGCGGCCGTTGATCATCTCGGCGGGGCAGCACGCTGATCCTCTGGTGATGGCCGTCATTAATCGCGAAAACATGCCGGTGTCGTGCATGGCGGTCCCCCTCATCGGCAAGAACAAGGAACTCGGCGTGCTCAACGTGAGCAAGTTCTCCGGAGCTCCCTTTACGGCAAGCGATCTCCAGATTGTATCGATTCTTGCCAGCCAGGTGGTTACCGCCATGGAGAACGCCGCTCTGTATGAAAATCTCCGGGAGAACTACTTCCGAACGGTCCAGGCGCTGGTGGCCGCCGTTGAAGCAAAGGACCCCTACACCAGATGGCATTCCACAAACGTGGCTAAATATGCAGTGGCGATCGCGCGCGATATGGGCATCGGTCCGCTGCAGCTAGAGGAGATCCATATTGCGGCTATTTTGCACGACGTCGGCAAGATCGGAATCAGCGACCTTATTATCAGCAAGCCCGAACGATTGAGCCAGGAGGAATTTGACATCATGAAGGACCACTCGGCGCATGGGATCAGAATCCTCGAGCCCATCGGATTTTCAGCCGCGATCATCGATGCGGTCCATCAACACCACGAGCGGTACGACGGGAAAGGGTATCCGCAGGGCCTTGCAGGAGAGGAGATCGCGCTCACGGCACGGATACTCAATGTTGCGGACACGATCGACGCCATGGTATCGGAGCGTCCGTATCGCGGCACCATCTCGAGCGAGGAAGTCCTCCGAGAACTTGAGCGGGAGTCAGGCCGGCAGTTCGATCCGCGGATAACGGAATCGGCAAGACGGCTGATTGAAAAAGGGCTCCTGAAGCTCGGCAAGCAGTCCTACGGCGAAAACGCAGTTGAACCGGGCACGGCGGAATTGGGAAAAGGCAAGGTAGAAACGAATTGAGGCAATCAGTGGTCACTTCGGCAAAAAGTGCCGCGTTACAACGTTATCCTAAAAAAAACAGTTGAACACGGGTAAGCACCGATAATTCCAAAAAAACATAAATCAAAGTCCCATATTATCTGGTAGGTAAAATCTTAGATGAACCTCCAGCCGTCGTTTTTAGGGTCATTGAAGAGGCGGAGGGCAGGTCTTTGATGGGCACGAAGACGGCAGCGGCTGCTTGAGCTTTCTGCCCGCGAGGGAGAGCAGTAAAAGAAAAAGGGCCGAAAACCCTACGGCGTTGAACATGCGGTTTTCCCTGGCCGCAAGGTTCGCGACGACCATAAGGGGAAAGCCGATTGCCGAAAGTGTCCAACCGTCCCAATAGCCGAAATAGTATGCTTCTTTACCCGCCATTCCCGCCGCGGCCGCGCAAACGAGGCCGAGTCCCCCGAGGATGATTAATCCCGCATTCTCTTCCGGCGCATAGAACCCGGCTGCTTGAAATGAAATTCCCGCTACCGCGGCCACAAAAACCGCTTTATTAATCCACGACGGCGAAATGAGAGCGGAAACGGTAGAGAGGAGAACGCCGGCCTCGAAGAGCATGATGCCTGCCGTATAGAACGGATTTTCAAGAGGGTACAGCACGGCAAGCAGAGCTGCGCCGAGAACCTGTGCAACGAGGCCCGCGCGGTAAGAGACATCTCGACGACGTCCATACGTCAGGCCCGTTGCCGCAATTTTTTTCTCGAGCGCCGGAATGGTCATGGCGTATTTTATAGCATGACCATGAATTGAATGCAAGAGGAGAAATGCCGGTGGTATTTTCAAGCCGCGTTGCGGTCGTTGCATTGCCTTGTCCGCTCTTGCCCCTGCTCATTACTTCTTCAGAAAAAGACCCGCAATGAAGAGCACCAGACCCGCGGCAAAGACCAGCCCATACCCTTTCATCTCATAGGTGATGACGACGGCTTTGTTGCCCTTTCGTTCAGTCATGTCCTGCGATATCCAGCCCGTGCCTCCCTGGGCGTGTACCTTATACCATCCTTCAGACGAGGAGAGGTAGGAAAGGGCCTCGCCCTTTTCCGCTTTGGCGACCACCTTACCGTTCGACGCGGGTTTGGCCCTGAGATTCGCGATCGGTTTTGAGACGACCAGCACGCCTTTTACAATTTCAGTACGGAATGAAAGCGCGTTTGCAACGATAAGGACCACGCTCACGACGATCGCGGTAATACCGATGAGGGCCATAATTCTGCCGCTTTTTGAGGAGGCCTGGATCCTCTTGCCGATGGGGCCCAATAGCCGTATCATGTAGCGCTCAACAATGCCTCCCATGGCAGCCGCGCCCTTTTTTACCTCCCGCACTTGAATTTTAGTTTCATCGCCCATGTCATGCGCCTCCTTTTTCGAAAGAAAAGATAAATGCAAAACCCATCGCACTCAAATTCCATCCTCACACTACTATAGCAGAAAAATGACGGTAAAGTCCCCGGCCACAGAGCCCCCATGAAAAAAACCGGGCAATTACAAGCAACTGGACTCCTGACGTCGGCGCTGCTATATTTAAAGCGTATGGGCGTCAGTGCTCACAAAATTGCGTTCAAGGAGGCGGATCATTATGAACATGAGGACGATATCCCTGTTTCTGGCATTAGTCGTTTGTTTTGCGGTCCCTCGGCTCTCGCTCGGAGCATCCGTTAAGATCGGGTTCGTCAATTCGATTACGGGTCCGGAGGCGCCCATCGGGGAAAATCTTTCAAACGGCGTCGAACTGGCACTGGAGGATTTGAAGAAAAAAGGAATTGAAGTCGAGCTTATCAAAGAAGACGATACTGGGAAGCCTGAAAAATCCATGGCCGCGTTTGAGAAACTGGGCACTCGCGATAAAGTTGCGGGGATCGTGGGACCCTACAGCTCGAAATGCGCCAATGCCATAGCAAAGCTGGCCGAAAAATATAAGGTCCCGCTTCTGATCCCGGTCGCCTCCAAGGAGGAGATTACCCGCCAGGGGCTGAAGTGGACTTTTCGTCTGAGCGCCACCACGGATGATTACGCCGCCATTCTCCTCGACATGGCCACTTCCCTCGGAGCGCCGAAGACCATAGCGATCATCAACGAGAATACGGATTTCGGCACGTCGGGCGCCAAGTCGGCAAAGGCCTACGCCGCAAAAAAAGGCATACAGGTCGTGGCTGAAGAGGCGTACGCCGCGGGCTCGCCTGATTACCGATCAACTCTGGCCAAGATCAAGGCCCGGAACCCCGAGTTGGTCTTTATGGTTTCTTATGTGGCCGATGCCATCCTCCTCATGCGCCAGTCGCGAGAGATCGGCCTTACGCCCCAGGCGTTTCTCGGCGCGGGCGCGGGCTTCGCCCAGGCGCAGTTCGCCCAGGAACAGGCGATATCCAACTTTGTTTTTTCCAGCACCCAGTGGACCGGGGAAGTGAAGTGGCCGGGGGCCAGGGAATTTTTTGAACGGTATACGGCCAGATTCGGCAAGGAGCCGACTTACCATGCCTCCAC
>JBGPUS010000016.1:0-20462 GCA_041491325.1 Nitrospirota bacterium
CAATGCCCCCGCGCTCTCGCTCTGTGGTTTTCGTGTCATTGCCTTTACCGTATAACCGGCCCTCAGAAGCTGCCGCGCGACGGACCCGCCCTGGTTCCCGGTCGCACCCGTTACGAGAATGATATTTTCGTTCTTGCTCATGACCAAATCCTCCTTTTTTTTACTGTCATTATTTCTTCCCAGCGGCCCCATCATTTCAGGACAATTTATATCTTGTTTAAAGCGTAACAGGGGCGGGGCGAGTTGTCAAGAAAAGCCGGGTGCGTAACATTTGCTATTCCGCTAAAATCACCCCTCCTACCTCCCCTTAGTAAGGGGAGGAATTTGGCGCCCCTCCTTGCCAAGGAGGGGTTGGGGAAGGTGGTTCGAACCAATTTGACTCCTTTATTCGTACATGCACACCAAAAAAAAGGGACCGGTCTGTTGACCGATCCCGTGAACGCCCATCGTGCGTTTCTACTTCATCTTACCGGCAATTATCCTATCGATCGACCACTTGCCGCCGCCTGAAATCACGAGAGCAACACCGATCCCAATTGCCAAGAGATGGAATTCATATCCTTCACCCGCCTTTTTGCCGTCCCAGTTCATGAAAAAACCGTTCGGCAAATGGACCATCAGTACCGCGCCGATCATATTAAGGGCGATGCCAAGGGCTGAAAGCCGGGTCAGAAAGCCGGTAAGCAATC
This sequence comes from Nitrospirota bacterium, assembly GCA_041491325.1. Lineage (GTDB taxonomy): Bacteria > Nitrospirota > UBA9217 > UBA9217 > UBA9217 > JBAZLV01. The sequence continues at coordinate 690 of JBGPUS010000016.1, forward strand.
CCAGGCTTCCCAGGCCTTCGGCAAGGATGACCAGGACCGCGAAGAGCGCGGGAATACCCATCGACCCCGTAAACCATCCAAGCGACCCGCTGAAGCCGTAGCCGCCGAACCAGCCGAAAAGCTTCTGCATCCCGTGCGGAAAAAAAACAACTCCCAGGATCAACCTCAGAACCAGAGCGACAATATCATCATTTGTTTGAAAGAATTTTTTCAGCATACCTGCCTCCTTGAGCAACCTTGAAATATGACTCGCCTTTTTCAGATGATGCCGTCACTCTAAATTGAAGACTGATCGGAAAACTTCCATCCCGTGCGATAAAAACCGTCATCTTCTTTGTCTGTCCACATGATTGTCGCCGCGCTGTACTCCACGGGGAGCCTGCTGGTTATGGCGATCTGCTGGCCCTCGGGGTGCGAACTGAATACATAGGCGCACAAGCCGGTAGTGCTGATATTCACAAGAACACCCTTGTAGACTTCATCCGAGGTCCGGGGATACAGCACGTATTCTATCGACGAAGTCATGTTAAAGCGTCTGGTCTTTCTCTTTTCTATCCCTTCGTTCGGCATGGCTTACGTCCCTTCCGCCGTTGCGGCCTACAGCACCAGCGAACTGACCCGCTGGAGCACTGCGTCCCGTAGCCTTTTGGGAGATTCCTGTTCCACAAGTTCCTTGCCCCGGTCGAGCATCGGAATCAGCATGTCGTTGAAGACCCCGCCGCAGGAGCACGCGCTCTCGGTGCCTCTGTTTCGCGGCGCGATCTTACGCGCTCCGCACAGGGCGCAAACCAGCACGCTCTTGCTGCCTGACCACTTCCCCCGCTTTGCAAGCGGCCTGCCATCGACCTCCACCAGATCCATTCCAAAATCAACGACCGGCGCGTTGCTGATGGACGTGCCGATGCCATAGCCGTGAACGACGGGATTCAGCACCGGGATATCTTCCTCCTTGATCCCTCCGCTCACGTAAAATTTGACATGACCGAAACCGCGCAACTCGAGTTCCCATCGCGCCTCTTCAAGAATCCGGTAGAAATTCCCTCGCCGCGAACCCGGCGTGTCGAACCGGACCGCGTAGAGCTTTTCGCCCAGCGCCTGGGCGACATTGAGCACCTCGAATTTTTCGTCCTGAAACGTGTCAATGAGCGCCACGCGCTTGAGCCGGGGATCGAGCGTTTCGTCGTATGCTTTAAGCGCCTCCACGGTAGACCCCATGCACAGGATGAGCGAGTGCGGCATGGTGCCCATGGGATCCTCGCCGATCACTTCGCCGGATTTTAGCACCGACACGCCGTCGCACCCGCCCACGTAGGCGTTCCGCTCGATCATAGGCGCAAGCACCGGGTGCATCCTGCGGGCGCCGAAACTCATGACGAGCCGTTCTCCGGCGAGCTTTTTCATTCTCGCAGCCTGTGTTGAAACGCCGGACGCCTGGCAGATGAGCCCCAAAAGCGCTGTCTCGTACACGCAAAAATCCTGATACCGGCCTTCGAGCTCCATCACCGGCTCGTAAGGATAGAAGACCGAACCCTCGGTCATGGCCCTCACCGTGACCTTCAGGTTCTTCATCAGGTCTATGGCCTCTCCGAGGCCGGTGAACAATGCCCACGGCAGGTCGTTCGGCAGACTCTTGGCGATAAACTCGGCCTTCACAACGGGATTGATGTTTTTTGCTTTCAGTATAGCGAGCGTGCGGGTAAAATAAACATCAGTTATCTTGCCGTCGAGGATATCTCTGGGGTCAGCAGTAAGGAACATCAGGCCTCCTCCGGACTTCGAGCCATAAACTTCTTTACGCTTTTTACTGCAACTATGAGCTATAAGCTGCGAGCCATGAACTATTTTACGCCGCCTTCCTCTCCCCTGCTCCTGTCCCAGACTCGGACTTCACGAGCTTCACGCCCAGAACGTTTTTCATATTCCTGAGCGCGGCCTCATGGTCTTCCTTTGCGAGACCCGCCACGCCGTCCTCAACCACGGTAACGGCGTAATCCCGGAGAACGGCATCGGAGGCTGTAAACAGGATACAGATATTGGTTACGCACCCCATAAGCCGGAGCGAGTCCACGCCAAGCAAGGTCAGCGCCTCTTCGAGCCTTGTTTCGTAAAAACCGGAGTAGGTGTTCTTCAGGATTACAACGTCGCTTGCCAAGGGTTTTAGTTCCGCGACGACTTCGGCCCCCTTCGTCCCCGTCACCGCATGGGCGGGCCAGCCGTATTTTTTGAATTCCTTGTCATCGGGCGCATGGCTATCGCACACATACAGGATGGGCGTCCCCTCCGCGCGGGCGCGTAGAAGCTCTCGCCGGATCGTCGGAACGATTGCGCGCGTGTCAGGGACCTCAAGCGGCGCTCCGGGAAGCACAAAATCATTCAGCATATCGATGATCAGCAAAGCTTCCTTTTTCATGCCAATTCACCTCCCTCACCATTCCTCCTTTACAATTTTAACAATATATTGTATCTTTTGCAAGAGCAGCTGGGCCGCACGGTTGCCCTTTTTTGCTATTTTATCCCCACTTTTCCGGGACAATACCGTTTATGAACGCTAACCACGAAATACTGTTTAACGAACAAACGATTGCGGACAAAGTAAAGGAACTCGCCGACCTTATCTCGAAGGACTATGCGGGCAAAGAGCTCCTCCTGGTCTGCATCCTGAAAGGCGCAATCACCTTCACGGCCGACCTCATGCGCCGGATCACGGTTCCCGTCACGGTCGAATGCGTTCAGGCCGCAAGCTACGGCGCCTCAACGAGCCCGGCTGAAAAAGTCGTCATCAAACACGACCTGGAAACTGATGTGAGGGGCAGGCATGTGCTCCTGGTGGACACGATCGTCGATACGGGCAAGACCATGGATTCCCTGCTCAGGAACTTCGCTGCCCGGGGACCGGCCGACCTCGCGGTCGTTGCCCTGCTCGACAAGAAAGCACGGCGTCTTGTGGACGTCCCGATCTCTTACCGGGGGTTCGAGGCGCCCGATGCCTTTGTCGTGGGATACGGCATGGACTCCGCCGAACGCTTCCGAAACCTGCCGTACATCGTCATGCTCAAAGAAACAGCGCACCGGAAATAACCGGTACGTCCTGTCCGTATTCATTGAACACTAAAAACGGCTGTTGGAACCACAGATGAACACGGATGAAAAATAAAATCAGTAACTGAATCCATTTAGGATTTTCATCCACCAGGTGACACGGGCATTTGATTTATGTTTTTGAATTATCCGTGTTTATCTGCGTTCATCTGTGGTTAACTGCTTTTTTAGGTTTATTCCTATTCCGTTGCGCGATCCGCCTCCGCCTCGATAAACAGCCGGACCTCTTTTCCCGCCACCAAGCCGCCTCCTGCTATGGGTTCGCTCCCCCATCTGATGCCGAAATCCTCACGATCGATCGTCGTCTCGCCGCAGAAGCCGATGGAGGTTTCGTCGCCATAGGGATTGCCGGAGGGCCCGGAATATTCCCCTTCAAAGACGATTCGTTGTGTGATGGCGCGAATCGTCAAAGCGCCGCTGACCCGGCACCGGTTGCCCGTGAGGAAAACGACTTTGTCGCTCTTGAACGTGATGAAGGGATGGTTTACCTGATCGAAAAAATCATCGGTCAGAAGATGCGCATCTCGTTTTTTAACCCCGGTGGAAACGCTCGCAACCTCAATTTCAACGTTTAGCGACGCGCCGGACTTGTCAGCCGGGTCGAAATGAATCGTTCCCGTAACCCTGTTGAACTGGCCGCGCACATGCGCAAGCCCCATGTGCCTGACGGCAAAAGCGGCACAGGAGTGATCGGTGTCGATGGTCCATAGAGCCATATCGCGCCTCCCTTTCCCCGGTTTTAAAATTATAGCATAGCATCTTCTCTCTTGCTAAACGATCGGCCGGAGATTTATAATATCCGCGCTGCTTATCAACTGTTGGAGGAACCGGCGCGGGCATGAAAGCTGTGGCTCTTATTTCGGGCGGATTGGATAGCGTCCTTGCGGCAAAAGTGATCATCGGGCAGGGCTTCGACGTCATCGGGCTCTACTTCACCTCGGCCTTTTGCAAAAGCTACGGAAACGAGCATGAGACCCATGCAGCCCGGGTCTCGAAGGCCGTCGGAATCGACCTGCGGGTTATTGACATGGGGCCGGAATATATCGACCTGGTCCGAAACCCCGTGCACGGATACGGCAAAAATGCGAACCCCTGCATCGACTGTAAGATTTTCATGCTCAAGAAGGCCAAGGCCGTTATGCAGGAAGTGAAGGCTCCCTTCGTCATTACCGGAGAGGTCCTTGGCCAGCGCCCTATGTCCCAGCGCCGCGATACTCTGCACGTGATCGAGCGGGATGCGGAGATGCGGGGCGAGGTCCTTCGTCCGTTGTCCGCCACGCTGCTCCCTCCCACGAAAGCGGAGCTTCTGGGCATCGTTAACCGGGAAAAGCTCCTCGGCATCAGCGGCAGGTCGCGGACCGTGCAGCTCCAGCTTGCCGAGCGGTTCGGCATCCGGGGCTTTTCCACGCCCGCGGGCGGCTGCCTGCTCACGGACAAAAATTTTTCAGAAAAACTGCGTGATCTTTTTGCGGACAAACAGACCGTCACTCCGGGCGACATACGCCTGTTGACCGTAGGCCGCCATTACCGAATCGAGCGCGGCGTCAAAATAGTGATCGGCCGCGACAATAAAGAGAACAAGGTCCTCATGTCGCTCGCGTCGGAGGGCTATCACCTGTTCCTGCCTCACGACTTTCCGGGGCCCGTGGCTTTGCTGAGCGGAACTCCCACGCAGGCCTTGAAGCAGACGATCGGCCGCCTTATCATCACCTACAGCAAGCGCGTGCCCGGTCTCACGTACCGCATTCGTTACGGCAATGAGATTTTCGATCCCGGAGAACCGCTGCCCATAGAATCCGAAGGGTTGCGGCGCTTAGGCGCCGAGAAATAACGCCTTAATCGCGCAGAAACCATATCCCCGATAGAGTCGCTCGGGGATGACAAAAATGCTAAACAGTCATTCCCGAAGGTCTAATCGGGAATCTGGTTTTTGGACCGCGCTGGAGTTTCTTCTTACTGACCTGCATTATTATTAAGCAAGCGTCTAAAGATTTGCCACCCTTTCCGCTCCCCTCGCGCCAAGCACTTGATTATCCAAGAAGAATAATCTGGCAACAACCTTGCAATGTTCAATCAGAAAGAGTTGCACGCTCAAGGCAACTCGAAGGGACCTGAACATGAAAAAACTCGCGATAGTAACATTCATTACGCTCGTTCTGTCGACAATTGTTGCGGGCCTCACCGCGGCAGGACCGCAAAGCGAGCTCACGATTTCCGCGGCGGTGAGTCTAAAAAACGCTTTTCAAGAGCTCGCAAGACTGTTCGAGGCGCGCAACAAGGACGTAAAAATTTTGCTCAACTTCGGCGCTTCGGGCGATTTGGTGACCCAGATCGAGGGCGGCGCGCCGATCGATGTGTTCGCATCCGCGGCGCTCAAGGACATGGACGAGCTCGATAAGGCGGGGCTTATTCAAAGCGGCACGAAAACAAGTTTTGCGACAAACTCCATAGTGCTTATTGTTCCTTCGTCTTCTCGAACCTCTTTTTCATCCTTTCAAGACCTGAAAAAGAGCGACGTGAAAAAAATTGCCATGGGAAATCCGACGACCACGCCTGTCGGGCGATACGCGGATGAAGTGTTGCGGTTTTACAAGCTGTCCGATGAGATAAAAGACAAGCTCGTATTTGTTGAAAACGTGCGGCAGGCCCTGGACTATGTGGCCCGGGGTGAGGTGGACGCCGGTATTGTCTACTCGACCGATGCCGTGCTGAAGCAGCACGAAGCCAAGGTCGTCATGACCGCGCCGGAAGCAAGCCACAAGCCTGCCGTCTATCCCCTTGCCGTTGTCAAGGGAACGAAAAACGAAAAAACGTCGAAAGCGTTCATTTCTTTCGTCGTCTCGGATCAGGGAAGAGCGGTCCTCGAAAAATACGGGTTCAAGCCTCCGCGGTAGTTTGCTGGAGCGGGGAAAGCGGGCATGTCTATGATGGACAGTTCCTTATGGTTCTCTTTGAGACTTTCCGCGCAAGTGGCTTCGGTTGCCACGGTGTTCGTCGCGCTGATCGGCATGATCATCGCGTACGTGCTGGCGCGCATGAATTTCAAAGGCAAGGAAGCGCTGGATATGATATGCACCCTGCCGCTGGTCCTTCCTCCTACGGTCATCGGTTATTACCTGATCGTGCTGTTCGGGAGAAATGGTTTTATCGGAAAACTCCTCTATGACTGGACGGGCTGGAGCATTATGTTCACCTGGTACGCGGCGGTCCTGGCGTCTTTTGTCGTGGCGCTGCCGCTTATGATAAAAACCTCGCGGGCCGCCATGGAATCGGTTGATGAGAACCTCATCCGCGCATCCTACACGCTCGGCCATTCGAAATTATGGACCGCCTTTAAAATCGTCCTCCCCCTTGCCAAAAAGGGGCTCATTGCCGGGACCATTCTCTCCTTTGCGCGGGCCATGGGCGAGTTTGGAGCGACGCTGATGGTTGCGGGGAACATCCCCGGCAGAACGGACACGATGCCCCTTGCCATCTATTCAGCCGCCGCCGGCGGCGACCGTTCTCAAGCCACGGTCATGGTGGTCCTGTTCACGCTGGTTTCCGGATCATTCCTGTACCTTGCGAACAAACTCAGCAAAAGGGTGTTATAGATATGGGCTTGGCGATCGATGTAAAAAAAAGGGTCAACGGATTCTGTCTCGATGTTGAATGGGAAATCGGGAATGAGTTTGCCGTGCTGTTCGGGTGTTCCGGGGCCGGCAAGTCCTTGACGCTCCGAATGCTCGCCGGACTGATGCAGCCGGATTCCGGTTCCATCCGGATGAATGGCAGGCCGCTCTTCGACAGCTCATCGGGCGCAAACCTGACGCCGCAGGAACGCTCCTTCGGATACGTGTTCCAGGATCTCGCGCTGTTTCCGCATATGCGGGTCAGAGAAAACATTCTGTACGGCGCCCATGGGGTGCCCGCGGACGAACGGGAGCAGCGGGCCGACGACATGATTGAACGGTTTCGGCTGTCCGGGCTCGAAAGGAAATTCCCGTCCGAGCTCTCGGGCGGGCAAAAGCAGCGCGTGGCGCTCGCTCGCGCTCTTATAAGAAAACCGGCGGCCTTGCTTCTGGATGAGCCTTTTTCCGCGCTCGACCATCCGCTTCGGGTGGAACTTCAGCAGTTCCTCAAAGAGGTCCTCAGGGAGTTCCCGATCCCCGTGGTCTTCGTTACGCACGACGTTCTCGAAGCCTATGCGATGGCGGACAAAATCATCGTGTACGCGGGCGGACGTATCGCGCAGGCAGGAACACCACTCCAGGTATTTACCAACCCGGCCGACAAGGAAGTGGAACTGCTCGTCGGCTCGCGGGAGCGCATCCTGCATGCCGCGCAAATGCTGCCTTGCCCTGTCGGAGGCTCACCCCGCAGTTCTTTTTTCTAGACACGCAGACGGTCCCTTACTGGTAAGAACTTCGCATATGTCATAAAATCCCTCCCGACCTCCCTTTTCCAAAGGAATACCCCTCTTTGACAAAGAGGGGCAGGGGAGATTTTGAAACGATTGACAAACCGTGTTCATCCGTGTGTTCTGCGAACAGAGCCCGTGGTTCCAGGCTGTTTTTTAATCCTTCACAAACCCCTTTTCTTTCAGCTTCCGCAGGACGAGCAGCGCGCTCTCTTCCGGGGAGATTTCAGTGGTGTTGATCTGTAATTCAGGCCTTGCCGGCCGCTCATAGGGATCATCCACACCGGTAAAGCTTTTCATTCCGCCCGCATTCGCAAGAGCGTACATCCCCTTTACGTCCCTTGTCTGACAGACGTCAATGGGCGTATCGACAAAGACCTCGATAAACCGGTCCTCGCCGATCATGGCCCTCACCTTGTCTCTTGCCGAAGTATAGGGGCTGATCAAAGCGCACAGGGCCACGCCGTTATGCCTTACCACTTCCGAGGCCACGAAGCCTACCCGAAGGATATTGGCAATCCGGTCGTCTTTGGTGAACGTGAGGTCTTTCGTAAGATGCCGCCGGACCCTGTCGCCGTCCAGGATGGTCACTCGTTTCCCCTTGGCCATCAGCATGGGCGCGAGGATGTCCGAGATGGTCGACTTTCCCGAACTCGGCAGGCCGGTGAACCAGACGCAGAAGCCGCGCTTCGTTTTCGGCGGATTGAACTCGAGCAGGATCTGGGCGATTTCAGGACGTGTGAACCACTCCGGAAGGTATCTCTCCGTGGACCATGAATCCTCGACGATCTTCGTCCCCGACAAGGAAATGTATTTTTTGCCTTCATGGAGGACTTTATCTATTTCTTCGTAGGCATCGTCCGCTGGAACGTAAACCATTTTTTTAAAGGGTATCATGCGGACACCCAACTCCGGCTCAAATTCTTTGAATATTTTCTGAACGTGGTACAGATCGTAGAAATGCGTCCCCTGGGAATCTTTCTCGTGGATGACATTGTCCCGTCCGACGATCAGGTGATTCACGCCGTAATTTCTATTGATGATCGCATGCCAGAGGGCGGCCCGGGGTCCGGCAATTCTTACCGCCAACGGCATCAGGTTCAGAAGGGTCCGCCTCTGATCGAAGTAGTTTTTCACCAGCTCGGAGTAGCACCGCACCCTTGCATAGTCGTCGAGATGGGCTCTTCTCGTGATCCCGACCGCCGCGTGAATAAGAAGCATGCCGTGCTGCTCTTCCATGGCTTTTTTTGCCAACGCTTCGTGGGCCCGGTGCATGGGATTTCCCGGCTGAAAGCAGATCACATTCTCGTTTCCCCGGTCGCCCAAAAGGCGCCTGAGCTCTTGCGGCGTCTTTCTTATGTCGTAAAAATCGTAATGCTTGGGAAGATTGATCACCGTGAGGCGGCCCGAGAGATAAAAGCGGCCCCAGGTGTACATCTCGGAAACAAGGGTGTGGCGCGAGTCGGCGACACCCAATACCGCGGTCGCCTCCTTTACCAGGTCCCATTCATAAATTTCCTCGACCAGCAGGACCGCCAGAATGATATTCTCCCGGCTCCGTAAGGCGAGCTCTTTCCCCAGCTCGATATTTTTTCGGTCTTCCACGGGCAGCGTGATGGGAATCGGGAAAAGCGTTCCATCCGACAATCTCATTTCTTTTAATACACTTTTATACTCTTTTTCACCCATGAACCTGTCGAGGGGAGAGAACGCGCCGATTGCAAGCATTTCCAGATCGCATTGCGAGCGGTAGGTAATCTGAATGGACGGGAGAAACCGCGCCCGCGCGGCAAGTTCTTTTTTCTGGTCGTCGCGGGCAACGAGCTCGACCAGCGTGCCGCCGTAAGGCGGAATTAACTCAGTCTTTTTCTTCGTTTCAAGCATGAAAACCCCCGTGTCGGAAAATGGGTGAACGGTCATGTCTCCGCTTTTATCGGATGTTAATCCACTACTTCCGTAATAAAATAATTTTTATCTGGTTATTCGTTAAGAAAAGGATAGAGCAGTTTGGCAAAAATATCAAGGAGGGAGAGGAAATTACCAGTTTATCCAAAGGATACTTTCATAGTACAAAATGCGGAAATTGTCGCAGAAACAACAAGGGCGGCTTTCGCCGCCCTTGCAGAATACCGGGTAAGAACTTGTTTTCAATAAATATTTACTTCGTCGACGGCGCGGACATACCCTTGTCCTTGAGCTTGGCGTGCGCCGCCGCGAGACGCGCAATCGGCACGCGGTAGGGCGAGCAGCTTACATAGGTAAGCCCCGTCCGGTAGCAAAACTCCACACTGGCCGGGTCTCCCCCGTGTTCTCCGCAAATGCCCACCTTGAGGTCCGGCCGGGTGGACCGGCCCCTGGTCACGCCCATTTTCACGAGCTCGCCCACGCCCTCCTGGTCCAGGGTCTGGAACGGGTCCTTATCGAGGATATTGTTCTCACAGTAGTAGGCGATGAACTTGTTCGCGTCGTCCCGGCTGAAGCCGAAGGTCGTCTGGGTCAGATCGTTCGTGCCGAAGGAGAAAAACTCGGCGACCTCGGCGATTTCGTCTGCGACCACGGCGGCGCGCGGGAGTTCGATCATGGTTCCGACCAGGTAATCGATTTTACAGCCCTTCTTGTTCATCACTTCTTCGGCCGTCGCCTGGATCAACTCTTTCTGGTTTTGCAGTTCTTTCTTAAGGCCCACAAGCGGGACCATGATTTCGGGCACGACCTTTTTGCCCTTTTTCACCAGGTCGCACGCCGCTTCAATGATGGCCCGCGTCTGCATTCGCGTAATCTCGGGATACACGATGCCGAGCCGGCAGCCCCGGTGGCCGAGCATGGGGTTCACTTCGTGCAGTTCTTCCACCCGTTTGAGCAGCTTTTCTTTTTTTGCGATAACGGCCTTGGAAGCGGTCTTTGCCTTCATAACGGCAAGCTCGACCATAAGGTCCTCGCGCTTGGGAAGAAATTCATGGAGCGGCGGATCGAGGAGGCGTATGGTCACCGGGAAGCCTTCCATGGCTTCGAACAAGCCTTTGAAATCGGATCGCTGCATCGGCAGGAGCAGCGCCAGCGCTTCCTCGCGCGCCTCGGTCGAGTCCGCAAGGATCATCTGCTGCACGATGGGCAGCCGCTCCTCGGCGAAGAACATGTGCTCCGTGCGGCAAAGGCCGATGCCCTCCGCGCCGAACTTTCTCGCCATCAGGGCGTCGCGCGGGATGTCGGCGTTCGCGCGCACCCCCATCGTGCGCGCCTCATCGGCCCACTGCATGAGCGTGCCGAAATCGCCGCTCACCTCCGGGTCCTTGGTCTGCACCATGCCGAGGATAACGCGGCCGGTCCCTCCATCGATGGTTATGTGGTCGCCGGCCTTCACGGTAACTTTGCCGACGGTGAACTTCTGCGCCTTGACGTCCACCGTGATGGACTCGCAACCGGCTACGCACGGTTTGCCCATGCCCCGGGCCACCACCGCGGCGTGAGACGTCATGCCGCCGCGGGCAGTAAGGATGCCCTTGGCCGCGTCCATTCCGTGGATGTCGTCCGGCGTGGTTTCCGGACGGACGAGAATGACCTTGCCTTTCTTTGCCTGCTTCACTGCGTCGTCGGCGGAAAACACAACCTTGCCGGATGCGGCCCCGGGCGAAGCAGGAAGCCCCCGCGCGATGACTTCGATCTTCGCTTTGGGATCAATGACGGGATGGAGGAGCTGGTCCAGAGACGCAGGCTCGACGCGGAGAACTGCCTCTTCCTTGGAAATGAGGCCCTCAGCCACCATGTCCACGGCGATTTTCACCGCGGCATGGGCCGTGCGTTTTCCGGTGCGGGTCTGGAGCATGAAGAGCTTGCCTTCCTGCACGGTAAACTCAAAATCCTGAATTTCGCGGTAATGCTTCTCGAGCCGCGTGGTGATGTCCCGGAGCTGATCGTATACCTCGGGCATCTCTTTTTTGAGGTCTTTAATAGGGTGCGGAGTGCGAATTCCCGCAACGACGTCCTCGCCCTGCGCGTTGGTCAGGTACTCGCCGTAGAACTCCTTGACGCCGGTTGACGGGTCCCGGGTAAATCCGACGCCCGTGGCCGAAGTGTCGCCCATGTTTCCGAACACCATGGCCTGGACAGTCACGGCGGTCCCGAGCTCGGACGGAATATCGTTCAATTTGCGGTACGTGATGGCGCGGGGGTTGTTCCACGAATTAAACACCGCGTCCCGGGACATTTGGAGCTGTTCCCAAACATCCTGGGGGAACTCGCGCTTCGTGAGTTGTTTGACTTTTGCTTTGAATTTTTCAACCAGTGTCTTGAGGTCTTCGCAGCTCAACTCAAGGTCCTGGCGGACCTTCTTTTTCTTTTTCGCCTCGTGGATGAGGTCTTCAAATTCTTCCTTGTCGATATTCATCACCACGTTGCCGAACATTTGTATGAAACGGCGATAGGCATCCCAGGAAAAGCGTTCGTTGCCGGACAGACGGATGAGGCCCTGAATCGTCTGATCGTTCAGTCCCAGGTTCAACACCGTGTCCATCATGCCGGGCATGGAGACCTTGGCGCCCGAACGCACGGACACCAGGAGCGGCTTGTTCGTGTCGCCGAACAGGTAGCTGCCGACCGTTTCCTCGACCTTCTTCATAAACTCGCGCATGTCGGCGTCAAGTCCATCCGGCACGCGTTGTCCGAGCTCATAGAACACGTTGCAGACTTCGGTCGTGATGGTGAATCCGGGCGGCACCGGGATGCCGGCATTCGTCATCTCGGCAAGACCCGCGCCCTTGCCTCCGAGCAGGCCCTTCATGGCGCCCGTCCCGTCAGCCTTTCCATCGCCGAAAAAGTAAATATATTTTCTCCCCACAGCCATAGCGCAATCCTCCCTGGAACTGGTGTGCCTTCCCCTGAGTATTAATCGTCTCAAAATAGAAACGACATAATCATAAAATCCCTCCTAACCTCCCTTTTGCAAAGGGAGGGACGCCCCTCTTTGATAAAGAGGGGCGGGGAGAGATTTTATGACATATTTATGGACATACTATTATGAGCCCTTCATAAGTCTAGCACGAAAGACGTTAGACCAAAAACGTCTTTTTCGTAATCTCATACCTTGGTGATAGGGCTGTGGTCAGGGTTTCTTCGGTTCTTCCACGCTCAATACCAACCGTGAAAAATCGGCTATCTCTGAAAAAAGCCTGGTGATCCCCGCAAGCAGCGCAAGGCGATTTGCTTTCACCTCCGCGTCCTTGTCCATGACCATGACCGTGTCAAAAAAAGCGTCTACCGGCTTCCGGAGCGAAGCAATGTCCGCAAGCGCGCCGCGATAATCGAGCGTGAGCGTCTTTTCCGTCACGCGGTCTTTAATCTCAGTGTACGCGGCAAAGAGCGCCTTCTCCGCGTCCAGCTTTAAAGCGCTTTTCCTGATCGCGCCTTCGAACTTCTTGGGAAGGATATTTCCCGCCCGTTTGAGCGCCGTAACGAGGGGCTGGTAGTCTTCCGACGTTCTGAGCCCGTCAAGCGCACGCACCTTTTCTCTCGCGAGAACGGGGTCGTCGAACCCCACGGACAGCGCCGCGTCCACGATGTCCGAGCGAAATCCCTCCGAGGCAAGCATGCCGGCAAGCCGTTGGCTGAAAAAGTCGAGCGAGCCGGACTCAACCTGTTCGGCGTCTTTTTTCTTCATCATGTAATTCTTGCACGCCTCGGAAAGCAGCGCCCGGAGAGACAGGCGGAGGCCCCGCTCAAGCAGCATGTTCAGAACGGCCATGGACTGCCGCCGGAGACCGTAGGGATCTTCGGACCCGCTCGGAACAAGTCCGGCCGAAAAACAGCCCGTGATCGTGTCGATCCGGTCCGCAATGCCCACGCACACGCCCTCAAGCGTTTCAGGCAATTTGTCGCCCGCAAAGCGCGGCATATAATGCCCGGCGATTGCTTCCGCCGTGCGCGGATCTTCGCCGGAGCTTCGCGCGTATTCCCTGCCCATCACGCCTTGAAGTTTCGGAAACTCGCCCACGACGCCGGTGAGCAGGTCCGCCTTGCACAACAGGGCGGCCCGTTCCGCGACGACCGCGTCTGCTTTCAGCACGCCGGCCAGATACTGCGAGAGTTTTCTTATGCGCCCGGTCTTGTCATAGAGCGTGCCGAGCTTTTCCTGGTACGTGACTTTTTTAAGCCCCTCGACCCGCTCCGCAAGGGGTGTTTTGAGATCGTGGTCGAAGAAATAGGCGGCATCCGACAGCCTCGCGGCGAGCACCCGCTCGTTCCCCGCGCGGACGATTTCCATGTCCTCGGCCTTTGTGTTGCTGATGGTGATAAAGTAGGGCAGCAGCTCGCCGTTGCCGGACACGATGCTGAAATAACGCTGGTGTTCACGCATGGCCGTTATCAGGACTTCTTTCGGAACGCGGAGATACTCCTTATCAAAGGCCCCCATGACCGCGACCGGGTATTCCACCAGGTTGGCCGTTTCCTCGACCAGCTCGGGGTCGTCCAGCACCGCGCCGCCCCTTGCCTGCGCAAGCTCCTGCGTCTGTTTCACGATCCGCTGTTTGCGGACCTGGGGGTCGATCACGAGGTAATTCGGTTCCGCCTGCGAGGAGTACGACTTGAAGTCCTTGACGAGAAAGGCGCCGGGGCTCATGAACCGGTGGCCGCGCGAGATGTTTCCGCTCCTGATGCCGTTCAGCTCGAAATCAAGCACGCCGCCGCCCCAGAGGGAAAGCACCCAGTGGATGGGCCGGGCGAAGCGGATGTCCTTGTTCATCCAGCGCATGGTCTTCGGAAAAGGGATGGAAAGGATGAATCCGGGAAGGACGCGCTGAAGCCATTCCCCGGTATCGCCGCCCTTTTCGTCGATCCGGGCCACGACATATTCACCCTTTTCCGTGATACTGGTCCCGAGGGAGTCCACGCTCACGTTGTTCTTCTCGGCAAAAACGAGCGCCGCTTTTGTGGGCCTGCCCTCGGCGTCGAACGCAATCTTCTTCGGCGGCCCGAGCACTTCTTTCGAGACATCCGCCTGTACCTCGGCAAGCTCCGGGACAACCAGAATAAGCCGTCTCGGGGTGCCGAAGGCTTTGATGTCTCCGCTCGAAGAGACCCGTCCCGCGGCAAGAAGCGCCGTGAACAGCTCCTTCATTTTTTCAAGCGCCGGATTGATGAACCGGGACGGAATTTCTTCGGTGCCGATCTCTAAGAAAAATTCTTTTGGCAAAATGACTCCTGAAATTAAATTCTTTCCATGACCCTGAACCCTGGACCCTGGACCCTATTTTTTCAGCATCGGAAACCCCTTCGCTTCCCGGTCCGCAAGATACCCGTGGGCGCAGGCCCGCGCGAGCTTGCGCACGCGCGCGATATAGCCCGTGCGCTCGGTCACGCTGATCGCGCCCGCCGCGTCCAGGAGATTGAAGGTGTGGGAACATTTGAGGCAGTAATCATAGGCCGGGAGAACGACGCCGGCCTTGACCAGCCGTTCGCACTCTCTCTCGTAGGACTCGAATTGGCGGAAGAGCATGTCTTTGTCCGACAGCTCGAAATTGTATTTAGAGAACTGGACCTCTGTTTCGTGGTGCACGTCCCGGTACTTCACGCCCTTGGTCCACGTAAGATCATAGACGCTGTTCACTCCCTGGAGGTACATAGCAATGCGCTCAAGGCCGTAGGTCAGCTCCGCGGTGATCGGCTTCAGATCGATTCCGCCGACTTGTTGAAAGTAGGTGAATTGCGTGATCTCCATGCCGTCGAGCCAGACTTCCCAGCCAAGCCCCCATGCGCCGAGCGTCGGGGATTCCCAGTCGTCTTCGACAAAGCGGATATCGTGTTTGAGAACGTTGATCCCCAGCTTCGCGAGACTTTCGAGATACAGCTCCTGCACGTTTTCCGGATGAGGCTTCAGAATAACCTGGAACTGATAGTAGTGCTGCAGACGATTCGGGTTCTCTCCATAGCGTCCGTCCGTGGGCCGCCGCGACGGCTGCACGTAAGCCGTGCTCCACGGCTCGGGTCCGAGGACCCGGAGAAAGGTTGCGGGATGGAAAGTTCCCGCGCCTACTTCCGTGTCATAGGGCTGAAGCAGGACACAGCCCTTCGAGGCCCAATAGTTTTGTAAGGTCAGTATAAGCTCTTGAAATGTCAAGAATTACTCCCAGATGTAAAACAGTGGAATGATGAAAAAATAGACTGTTATTATACAAAAAACGCTCCTCTTGTCAAGAAAATACCGGTTGGATCTGACTTTCACCGGTAATTTCATTGAACTCCGCCATCTGCTGCCCTGCCGAAGCCCAAGATGCAGCCCCCCTCCCCTATAAACCTAAAAAAAGCATTTGACACTGATCAAATCGGATAAAAGCCTGATAACAGCGGATTTCTTCTTGATAAGTAGTTCACCCAATAGGTGAATGCATCTCTTTAGAATTTGTCCGCTTTTATCATATGTTAATCCGCTTCTTCCGTGTCTAAATGATTTTTCCAGGATAAATCGCCTTTCATCGAGTACCAGGCGAGACTCATATACTCGGCCAACGCCCGGGAGGAGTAGTATAGATCGCCGGCATTAGGAATGAGCGCGTTAAGCGAAAACCATTGCCGTTCGCTTCGATACCCTGCAGGGGCCGGGACCACGTCAAAACCTTGTTTGACAAACATTGCCGCGGCCCGCTTCATATGGAAGGCGGAGGTCACCAGGATAATGCGCTTCCCCGGAAGAATCGATTTTACGGCTTCGGCGCTCTCTACGGTGTTTCTTGCTGTGTTTTCTATGATGATGTCCTCTCGCGGCACCCCGAGGTCAGACGCAACGCGCGCCATGGCATCAGCCTCGCGAAGGTCCGGCTTTGCCGGGTCCCCGTTGCCGCCGACCACGACAAAAGGAAGGCGCCGTGCCCGGTAGAGCAGCACGCCTTTTATCGTCCGTTCAAGAGACGTCTCCGAAGGCTCGGGTTCGAGTCCTACCCATGACAGGTCCCTCACGCCGCCGCTCAGAACGACGATGGCGCGCGCGTCGGCCGGTATCCGCATGAGCGGTGCGTGGCTTTTTTCGAGCGGCCGGACCAGGGCGTCGCTCACCGGGGAAATGCTCATGAGGTAGAGAAGAACAGCGCCGGAGGCAATGAGCAGTTCGCCGGCCTTGCGTTTTTTTTTGACGATCAAAAAACCGGCAAGCATGAGCAGCAAAAAGCCTGACGGCGGCAGAATCAGGTACTGGACTATTTTAGCAAGCACAAAGAACATGGCGCATGATTACCGTCGGTCCGTCGCAAGAGCGCACGAAACAAACAACGTCTCCTTTCTTGTTTAGGCGGCTGTTGAAAAAGCAGCAGAAAATCAAGAACGCGCCCTAACGGGTGCGGCTACTACAGATTTTGCTTTTTCTCTGTGTTCATCTGAGTTTATCTGTGGTTCCAACCGCCGTTTTTAGGTTCAACTCTTATATGACCGGCGCATGTTTGCGCCTGTTCACGATCTTTAAGACCTCGAACCACAGGATGCTGACCACTCCGGCCCCGAAGCAAAGCGCGAGGTCCTCCGGATGCAGAAACGAAAAATGAAACAGGCCCCGCAAAAACGGAACGTAAAGGGCCAGGCCGAGGAAGAGGAGCGCGCCGCCGGTCACCCACCAGAGCGCGGCATTCGGCGAGCGCAGCGTGTCTAGGACCACCCGGGACCACGACCGATTCACAAAAATAAGCCCGAGATTGGCTATGATGAGCGTCGTAAACGTGAGTGCGCGCGCATCTTCCTCCCCTTGTCCGCGCAGGAGCGTGGTGATGAAAACCGCCAGGAGGATGAGCAGGACGCTCACGCCCTGCAGCAGGCTGAGCCCCACGGTCCGGGCATTGAACAGCGGCGCATCACGCCGCCTCGGCGGACGGTTCATAATGCCCTTCTCTTCCGGCTCCATCTCGAACACCACGGAGCAGGCCGGGTCGATGATCAGTTCGAGAAAGACGATATGGATGGGCAGCAACACGAGCGGCCACCCGAACAAGACCGGGAGGAGCGACATGCCCGCGATCGGGACGTGAACGGCAAAGATGTAGGCAATCGCCTTTTTAAGGTTGTCGAAGATCCTCCGTCCCATGCGCACAGCCTGGACGATGGACGCAAAATCATCGTCAAGCAGCACCAGCGCCGAGGCCTCGCGCGCCACGTCCGTGCCGCGGCCCCCCATCGCAATGCCGATGTGGGCGGCCTTGAGCGCGGGCGCGTCATTCACCCCGTCGCCGGTCATGGCCACGATCTCGCCGTCTGCTTTGAGCGCGTTCACGATTCTGAGCTTCTGTTCCGGCACGACGCGCGCGAAGATGTTTACGTTTTTGATGCGCCGCCGCAGTTCCGCGTCGTCCATCGTGTCGAGTTCGAGGCCGGTGATGCTTTGCCCTTCGCGATCGAGCCCGATTTGTCGACCGATGCTCGCGGCGGTCCCCGGGTAATCACCGGTAATCATTACGACCCGTATCCCGGCGGAGCAGCACTCCTTGACCGCGTCCGCCACGCCGGGACGCACAGGGTCCGCCAGCCCCACGAGGCCCAGAAATTCGAAAGTAAAGGCATGCTGCTCCCCGGGGAGTTCGGCGATCCTGACGTTCGATCGGGCAACGCCGAGCACGCGCAGGCCGTCATTCGCCATGGCCTCTATGGCTTTTAACAGTCCCTGCCTCTGCGTTTCCGTGAAGTGACAGAGCTCGGCGATTGCCTCGGGAGAGCCTTTTGCCGCGATCACATACTTGCCTCCCTGGGGAGATTTCCAGACATGCGAGAGGGCCATGAGGCTGTTCGACAGCGGGTATTCACGCACGAGCGTCCAGTCGTTGTGCAGGTGCTCGGTGGTCGCGAGAAAATGGTCGCCCAACTCCTTGAAGGCCTTCTCCATGGGGTCGAACGGGTCCTTCTGGCTTGCAAGGATGCTGAATTCCACGACCTCGTGAAATTGCTCGGGGATGCTCGGGGCCCGGCCGTACTCCACCCGGTAAGCCTCGCCGCGAACGCAAAGCGTGTCGACCGACATGCGGTTTTGCGTGACCGTGCCTGTCTTATCCACGCACAGCACCGTGGCCGAACCCAGCGTTTCGACAGCCGGGACGCGCCGGGTCAGGACGCGTTTCTGCGCTATCCGCCACGCGCCCAGGGCAAGAAAGACGGTGAGCACCACGGGAAATTCCTCGGGCAAGAGCGCCATCGCCAGCGTGAGGCCCGCGAGAAAACCGTTCAGCCAGTCGGCCTTGGTCAGCCCGTACACGATCACGACCAGCGCGCACAGGAAAAAGCCGATGCCCGCCAGCTTGCGAACGATCTTCCGCGTCTCGTTCTGGAGCGGCGTTCCCTCGAGCTCGACGCTCTGAAGCGCCCTGCCGATCCTGCCCATCTCCGTGTTGATGCCCGTGGCAAGCACCACGGCGATCCCCTGTCCCTTCACCACCAGCGTTCCGGAATAGATGAAGGGCAGGTCCTCGCCTCCCGGGCGCGCCATTTCGTTTTTGATATCCGCGCAAGCGGTCTTGCGCACGGAAACCGATTCGCCGGTCAGGAGGGATTCATCGACGGAAAGATTGATGCAGGTGAGAACGGACGAGTCAGCGGGCACGCGGTCACCTTCGGAAAGGACGATGATATCGCCGCGCGCCACGTCGCGCCCGGGGATGCGCTTCTGCTTGCCTTCGCGGATAACGAGCGCCCGCGGGCTCGACAAGTCACGCAACGCTTCGAGCGCCCGCTCGGTCTTACGCTCCTGGTAGAGTGTGAGGCCCACGACCGCCAGGACAAAACCGAGCAGCATGAGCGCTTCCCGCAGGTCCCCGAGGACGAGGTAGATCGTCCCGCAGGCCGCCAGCAGCAGGAACATCGGCTCGCGCGCCACGTCAAAGGCGATGGCAATGATGCTGCGCTTCCTTGAGGAAGGCAGTTCGTTCCGCCCCTCGCGTTCGAGCCGCTCGGCGGCCTCCTGTTCGGACAGGCCGGTTATGGTCGTGATATCAAATGAGGTGAACAAACGAGGTCCTTTTGCATGCATGGCTGATTTTCCGGAAGTATAGCGAAACAGGCGTGAATTGAAAAGGCTTTTTTCACGTAGCCCCTCCCTCGATGGGAGGGGTTGGGGAGGGGACAAAGACGACTTAAGTGCTATTTACTAATGTTTGCACGTATGAGATACTGAAACCCAGACGCCCGATCTTTTTCTCTTAATTTTTGAGGTTCTGATCAAATGACAACGCGAGAGCTGAAACGCGCCTACACATACAGCAAGCCGGTCCTGGACAGCATGAATGAGCCTATTGCCGTCATCGACGTGCATACGTTTC
>JBGPUS010000017.1:0-20459 GCA_041491325.1 Nitrospirota bacterium
CCCGACCGGATCATCGTGAAGTTGGTGTAGAAGGCGCCAAAGCGGGCCTTGCGTTCCATGCGGCCAATGAGATTGTTGTACGTCGGGTTCACCTCTTCAATCACGGGCCCGCCCTTGGTTTCAGCGTTGTCCACGATGAGGTTTACCTGGTAGCGCTCAAGGAAGTTTCCTTTGTCCATGCCTTCCATCGGGAAGGGCGACTCCTGGGTCTGCCCCAGAAATTCCCGAAGATTGCCGAGGATGTCTTCCTCAACCTTGCTCAGAAATTCCGGCACCCGCGGATTGACTCGGTATTTTTCTTTCAAGTCGTCGAGCTGGTGGCCCATGGCAAAATGGGCGATGCGGCGGTTCAGTTCGTGGATCTTTTCATGCGCTTCCTTGTCGAGTTGGCGGGCTTTGGCAAGAAAGTCGCGGATCTCCGAATCCACGCGTTTTTCATGCTC
This sequence comes from Nitrospirota bacterium, assembly GCA_041491325.1. Classification (GTDB taxonomy): domain Bacteria; phylum Nitrospirota; class UBA9217; order UBA9217; family UBA9217; genus JBAZLV01. Next base: position 444 of record JBGPUS010000017.1, read on the forward strand.
TTCCAGTTCGTGACGCTGCTCGATGGTAAGCTTTTCCAGTTCCTGCGGTTCGAGGGGCTTGCCTTTCCACAACGGGGTCTTTACGATACCCGTGCGCGTGATCGAAAGCTGGAACCCGAGTTCCAATGCTCGCGCGGCCGCCTCGTTAAAAAGGACCCCTTTGGCTTTTTCCAGCTCCTCAATGATGCGGCTTTTCTGCTCCTCGTATTCCTTGGACTCGAAGACCTTGGGGATTTCGCCCTGCATGAACTCGATGAACTTGGCGATGTCGCTCCGGAATTCGCGGCCCTTGCCCGGCGGGAGCTTAACGGCGCGCGGCCGGTCGGGGTCCTTAAAATTGTTGACATAGCACCAGTCCTCGGGCACGGGGCGATCATGCGCTATGCGCTTGATGATGGATTTTACGATGGTGTTTCTGCCCGTTCCCGGAACGCCGGACACGAAGATATTGTAGCCGTGGTTTTTGATGGAGAGCCCGAACTCGGTCGCCTTGACGGCGCGTGTCTGGCCGATGATCTCGTCTTTGAGCGCCAGTTCCGCCGTGGTAGTAAAGGGAAATTCCGCGGGGTCGCAGGTATGGCGGAGTTCGGCAAGGGGTATCTCACGGTCTTTGATGTCCACGGAAGCCTCCCTAGAATGGCGCGCACGTTTCATTAAAGTGTATGCGCGGCATGATGTGTTGTCAAGCGGGAAACTCTCGTGGAAGGCGCGAAGCGCGGGCGCGTTTGTCCGGCGCGGCCTTACAGCTCTATTTCATTGAGCGACGTATAGACGCAGAGGGTGAAGTCGTTCTCGATCCGGTCGTGGCGGAGAGCGAGAGAAGGCGAGAGGTTTTCGAGCGAGAATTTTACCATTTCCTCAGGCGATGTGTAATTGAGTTCTACGTCCTTGACCGGCGTGTGGGATGACAGAGCATTCAGCGCCAGTCCCTTGTTGCAGTGCTTAAACAGGTTGATGAGCGCGTTTCTCAGATCGTCCTGGACTCCGGGGACCCGAAGGTTGAATACGCCGCAGATGAAGATGTAATCGTAGAATTCCTCCAGGGGATCGTCATCGATATTCATTACGCTGAAGGCGCATTCCGGGTACTTGCTCCTGGCAATGTCGATGAAATTTTCATTGATGTCCACGCCGGTATACCGCACCCGGATGTTCCTCCGTTTCAGGAACTTATAAAAATCCGCGGTCCCGCAACCGTAGTCGAGCACCTTTTTACCGTTCAAATCCGGAGCAACATCGAGAAACGTATGGTACCGTTTCAACTGGCCTTGAGGCGTCCAGCGGAGCGCTTCCGGGCGATCGCCGAATTTTTTCAGGTGAAAATTATAGAATGACAGAAGCTGATCTTTCGAGTACGGGTCCAAATAAATTCTCCTTCACGATGCCCGGCTTAGTTGAAACAGGTAAGCGGTTGCAGAGCACGATTAACTTATGCTACTTTTTGCCATTTTTTACAACTAAAATTCTGCTTGCGGGCTATTTTTATCAAAGTATATTGACTGACAAAAGCATAAAGATTAAGCTTGACCGGTAAAAATATTTATGATATAACGAAAGTTATAAAGCATAACTTTCGTTATATTTTGCAGTAGTTGATGTAAATCAGCCGGTATGTCATTTGGGTCAATTAAAGATTTATGATTTTCTGTAAATACGAGATTCATCGTACAAATGCACCGGCGGTGATAAAAAATACGGCTTATCCGTGTAGCGGTCCGCTTATTGCATACTCTGGACCAAATTGACAATTTTCAAGAGGAGCGTGTACAAGTAGAGAGAGGTGGCCTACCTGCTTCCGCAGTTGTTGCCCTCAATTTCTTATCATTGTACTTTATTCCAGCGCTCATGACAAGGGGTACGGCTCCCCGCAGCCGCATAAGCCCCCTGACTTTCGTCCGGAGAGGCGACGGCTGGAGGACTGACGACGGCGAATGCGGCGCGCCTAGCGGCCCAAGAACGCCTCGGGTCCGCTGCCGGAAGCATCATGGTTTTGCGGGGACAGAGCAATATAGCACTGAAAATGTCCTGTTATTAACCGTGGAAGGTTTTTCTTGACAAAGCATAATGTTTGACGATATGATGCACTCGTTTTTTCACATACGCACCATGTCCGTACCAGCAAAAAAAATAATATTTTAGGACGAGGAACAGCGCATGACTCCAAGTACCTATCTTCCGGAACACTATTTACCCGTAGTGATTTACCTGCTGCTCGGCGCCGTAGTAGGAGTCGGCATGCTGGTTTTGAGTTGGATCCTGCGGCCCAGCAACCCGTATCCTGAAAAGCTTATGACGTACGAGTCCGGCATCACCCCCTTCACCGACGCTAATCTGAAGTTTTCCATCCGTTTTTATATCATTGCCATGTTGTTTCTGATCTTCGACATTGAAGCCGTGTTCCTTTACCCCTGGGCCGTGGCCTACAATTCCATCGGCCTGTACGGTTTCGTGGAGATGGTTGTCTTTATCATTATTCTGCTGGTTGGTTATTGTTATGCGTGGAAGAAAGGGGCCCTCGAATGGGAGTAATTCAAAACCTCCTGGAAGAAGGATATGTATCGACAACACTTGATTCGTTCCTGAACTATTGCCGGTCCAGTTCCATTTGGCCGATGTCGTTTGGGTTGGCTTGCTGCGCAATCGAGATGATGCAGTACTATGCCGCGCCGCAACACGATTTCGACCGTTTCGGCACGGTCCCGCGACCGTCACCGAGACAGTCCGATCTTTTGCTCGTTGCCGGTACGCTCAGTAAAAAAATGGCGCCGGTCGTGCGCCGCGTGTACGACCAGATGCCCGAGCCGCGGTATGTTATCGCCATGGGGAGCTGCGCGGCCTGCGGCGGTATATTCAACACCTATGCCGTGGTGCAGGGAGTGGACGATATCCTTCCCGTGGATGTTTACATCCCCGGTTGTCCGCCGAGGCCTGAGGCGCTGATGCACGGCATAATTAAGCTGCAGGAAAAAATCATGAAAGAAAAGTACGTTCGTAAGTAGTTTTCGCGGGGAAGAAGCCGCCAAAAAGAGGAAACGGAGCATGGATCCCTTACAAATCGCCAAGATGATAGAAGAAAATTTTCCCGGCCATGTGCTCGGCACGACGACCACAGCGGGGCAGGTCGGCGTCATAGTGAAGAAAGACGCGCTCAAGGACATCTGTCGTTATCTGCGCGATGAGCCGTCGCTCAAAATGGACCATTTGGCGGATCTCACGGCAGTTGATTTTTCCAAGTATCCGGGCGACGCGGGACCGCGGTTTGAAGTTGTGTACAATCTCATTTCGATCCCGTATCACCATCGCATCCGCCTGAAAGCGAGGGTGCCGGAAGAAGACCCGAGGATCGACTCGGTTTCCTCCATCTGGCAGACCGCCAACTGGCACGAGCGCGAAACGTACGACCTGATGGGAATCAAGTTCGACGGCCACCCGGACCTCCGCAGGATTCTGCTGACCGACGACTGGGAAGGGCACCCGCTCAGGAAAGAGTATCCGTTGAAAGGGTATTGATTAATAAATCCCGAACAACACACACCGGACGGATGACGATTTGAGCTTTACGTTTGGGAATTGTTTGGGCTTTGAAATTTGAGATCCGGGATTGTATGGTGACGATATGGCAGCGACAGAGACGAAAGAAATAGTTAAAAAAGACATCACCCTGAACATGGGCCCCCAGCATCCGAGCACCCACGGCGTGCTGCGGTTGGTGCTCGACCTGCAAGGCGAGACCGTGGTGGGTGTGGACCCGCGTATCGGCTACCTCCACCGGGGTATCGAAAAGTGGATGGAGAACCGGACCTATCACCAAATCATCCCCATGACGGACCGGTTAGACTACATCTCCTGCATGAACAATAACCTCGGCTTTGTCGTGGCCGTCGAGAAGCTTGCGGGAATAACCGTTCCCGAGCGCGCGCAGTTTTTGAGGACGCTCACCGCCGAACTCAGCCGCCTGAGCGCCCATTTGATCTGGCTCGGCAGCAGCGCCGTGGACCTCGGCGCCATGACGGTCACGCTGTATGCACTGCGGGAACGGGAGCTTATCCTCGACCTCTTCGAAATGGCGACCGGCGCACGGATGACGGTGAGCTATGCGCGCATCGGCGGCGTGCGCAACGACGTGCCGCAGTCATTTCTCGATAAATGCCGCGAGTTCACCGAGATTTTCCCCAAGCGGCTCAAGGATTACGACACGCTCATTCGCGAGAACCGCATCTGGCTCAAACGCACCGTCGGCATCGGCGTGATGTCCGCCGAGGAGGCCGTCAATTACGGCTTGACGGGCGCTTCGCTTCGGGGCTCGGGCGTAAACTACGACCTCCGGAAAGTCGAACCTTATGCGGCCTACGACAAAGTGGATTTTGACGTGCCGCTCGGCGTGAACGGAGACGTGTATGACCGGTACGTGGTGCGTCTCAACGAGATGCGCCAGAGCAACCGCATTATCAAACAGTGTCTCGACATGCTGCAGCCCGGACCCATAATGACCGCGGACCCGCGCTATGCCGTGCCCGAGAAGGAAACGGTGATGCAAAGCATGGAAGCGCTCGCGCACCAGTTTGTGCTCATGAGCAAGTGGGTCCCCATGCCCAAGGGGGAAGTCTACGTTGCTACCGAGGTGCCGAAAGGCGAACTCGGCTTCTATATAGTAAGCGACGGGAGCGGCCGGCCGTACCGCATCAAAATCCGCGCTCCTTCGTACGTGAATTTAGGCGCCCTTGCGAAAATGGCGACCGGCCATATGATGGCGGACGTGGTCGCCTGTATCGGCACCATCGACATCGTGCTTGGGGAGTGCGACCGGTAGGGGAGCGGGTTACCGGATGAAACTAAGAGAAATAATCAATCTGCTTCACGCCGAGGTCGTCGCCGGGAACGGCATCGTGGACGAGATTGATGTGGAACATTGCTTCAGCGCCGACCTGATGAGCGACGTGCTGGGGCGAACTCATGCGAACGGCATCCTGGTCACGGGGATCACGAACGCCCAGGCCGTGCGAACGGCCGACATCGCGGACATCCGGGCTGTATGCATCGTGCGGGGGAAACAACCGGAAGCGGAAGCAGTGGCCCTGGCACAGCAGAAGGACATTCCGCTCTTTGTCACAAAGGTTACGATGTTTGAAGCGTGCGGCATCCTGTACATGAACGGTCTCAGGGCCGTATCTGAACGGAAAAAGTAGAAAATGGCGGAGCAGGGCAAAGAGTTTGAGATGCATGACCGGATCACCAAGATTCAGGAACTGGTCTACGAACTCACCGTGGGAGAGGTAATGTCCTCCACGGTTTATACGGTCAAGCCGGACCAGACCATGGTGGAGCTTAGGCGCATCATGCGGGACAAGCGCATCTCCGGCGCGCCGGTTGTTGAGCGCGGCAAGCTTGTCGGCATGATCAGCATCGAGGGCCTGATAAAAGCCCTGAGTGACGGCGATATGGCCGCCCCCATCCGGGCGAAGATGACGAAAAGCGTCGTCTGTTTGTATGCGGACGAACGCCTGGTAGACGGAATCGCGCTGTTTGCCAAACACGGCTACACCCGGTACCCGGTGCTGGACCGCAACGACGACCTGGTCGGCATCATCACGAAGGGAAACATCGTCGAGGGGCTTCTTAAGAAGCTCGAAATAGAATATCAGCAGACGGAAACAGCGGCGAGAAATGAGCACCAACGGTCCTCGATGAAAATGTTCTTCGAGGGCCTGTCCGCCGACGAGATCAGCTTCGCCTTTACTTACCGCGTTGCAGGCCAGACCCTCCAGGGGGCCGGCAATGCGGCGAGCGACCTCAAGCATGCGCTTAAAAAGCTGGGTGTCTGCGCGCCGCTCCTCAGAAGGATCGGAGTCGCAACGTATGAAGCGGAGATCAATCTGGCCACCTATACGCAGGGTGGAGAGATCCGCGCCCATGTGGAAAAGTGGGGGATCAAAGTGGAGGCCATCGACAACGGTCCCGGGATCCCCGACGTAGAGCTTGCCATGCAGCCGGGGTATTCCACGGCGCCCGAGTGGGTCAGGAAATTAGGATTCGGCGCGGGCATGGGGTTGTCGAACATACAAAAGTGTTCCGATGAGATGGAATTAAAATCATCGGTGCCCGATGGAACGCGCTTGACGATGCGGTTCTACTATCTGAATTGATATCGCGGGCATCCCTCTTTTAGTGGATGCCGAGGGCTCCACGAGGAACTTTATGAAGGTGAATGACCTCGCAAAAGAATTCGGTTTGGACGTAAAAACAGGTCTCAGCCACCTGGACCGAGAGGTGACGGGGGGGTACGTCAGCGACCTCCTGTCCGATGTCCTGGCGCACGCCGATGAAGGAAATCTGTGGGTCACGCTTCATATTCACCAGAACATCGTGGCCGTCGCCTCGCATAAAGATTTGTCCGCCATTGTCCTGGTTCAGGGGCGGCAGCCGGAAAAAGACACGTTAAACAAGGCCGAGGAAGAGCACATACCGATACTGGTGACGAACCTGTCTGCTTTTGAACTGGTCGGCAGGCTGTACAAGGCGGGGCTCCGTGGTGTTGAGGCGAATCAAGGCTGATCTTCACGTGCACACGTGCCTGTCTCCGTGCGCCGGCCTGGACATGTCGCCGCTGGTGATCGTGCAAACGGCCCTCCGCGCCGGTCTTGACCTGATCGGTATCTGCGATCACAACTCCGCGGAGAACGTTCTTGCCGTGAAAAAAACGGCGGCACGAAACGGCCTGCTGGTGCTCGGCGGGATGGAAGTCGCGTCGTCCGAAGAAGCGCATATCCTGGCGTTCTTTGATGAAGATGAAGATTTGCTGCGGTTCCAGGACGTTATCTACCGGCACCTCAGCGGGACGAACGACGAACGGGCGTTCGGACCGCAGGTGATCGCCGATGAAGAAGACGGGGTCAGCGGATTCTGTGAACGGCTCTTGATCAGCGCGACCTCACTGCCGGTGGAGCGTATCTCCGCGCTGGCGCGCGCGGGAAAAGGCGAAAGCCTTGTGATCGCGGCCCACGTGGATCGTGAGGCGTTCGGCATTATCAGGCAGCTCGGATTTATCCCTCCAGGCCTCGACCTGGATGCCGTTGAAGTATCAAGGCATATGACTAACGCGGCGGCGAGGGACCGGTTTCCTGATTGCAGGACGCGCCCCCTGGTTCGCGGATCGGACGCTCATACGCCGGATGACATCGGGACGCAGTTTATGCGCTTTACCGCGAAAGACGGGAGCGCAGCAGAGCTCAAGAAGGCGCTCTACGGTCTCGAAGGCAGGAAGGCTGAGTGATGGGGCCGTGCAAGATCTCTCCCAGCATATCCTCGATATCGCGGAAAACTCGCTTCGGGCAGGCGCCGCGAGGATAGAGATCAGCATTCTGCGGGACAAGGCGAACGACCTTCTCCGGGTGGAGGTCGCGGACGACGGAATAGGAATGGACGCCGCGACGCTCGCAAAAGTGCGGGACCCTTTTTTTACCACAAAAGGGAAAAAGACCGGTTTGGGAATCCCGCTTTTGGCCCAAGCGGCGGAGCAGTCCGGCGGCACGTTGACGATCGAGTCCGCTCCGGGCGGCGGGACGAGGCTGGCGGCGACCTTTCAATGGAGCAATGTGGACCGGCCCGAGCTCGGCTGCATAACGGACACGCTGATGCTGCTGATCGGCGCCCATCCGGAGATAGATGTCGTCTACGAAGAGAGGGAAGGCGCAAGGGTTTTCCGGTTCGAAACACGGGAGCTTAAGTGCGAGCTCACGGACGTGCCGATCAACGCCGCCGCATCACTTGCGGCGATCCGACGGATATTGGATGAACATGTAAAATTTGAAATGTAGATTTCAAATTTCCGAAGAGGTAAATGATGAGTAACAATGCGGTTTCACAAAAAGAAGCAGCCGGCGCAGTTATGGATCCCGGAGCGGACCCCATAACCCGGGAGATGTATGCGAAGATCGATGAAATCCTCGCGCAATACTGTGATAAGCCCGGTTCGCTTATTACCGTGCTTCAGCAGGCGCAGGACGTGTGCGGCTACCTTCCGCACAGTGTGCAGCGATACATCGCCAGAGGGCTGAGGGTATCGCCGAGCGAAGTGTTCGGTGTCGCGAGCTTCTATTTATTCTTCTCGCTGGTTCCGCGCGGAAAACACGTGATTCGGGTCTGCCTCGGCACCGCCTGCTACGTGAAGCAGAGCCAGGAGGTCATCGATAAACTCAAGGACGAACTGCAGGTTGATCTCGGCGAGATCACCCGGGACAGGAAATATTCCGTTGAGGCGGTGCGGTGCCTCGGTGCGTGCGGTCAAGCGCCGGTCATGGTCGTTGGGAGGGACACCTACGGCGACGTGTCGCCGGAAACGGTGATGGGCATCGTCAAGAAGTACGAGTAACGCTTCATCATAATATTAAAAAGTCAAGATTTGCCACAGAGCACACAGAGCGCACAGAGTAAGACGTTAAAAAAAGATTTCCTCTGAGTCTTCTGTGACCTCGGTGGCTAAAAAGACTTTTTACAAAAGGCATCAAAATTGTCGGAGAAAAAAAGACTCAAAGGGCTTTTTCCTATTTACTATAATTCACAGAGGATCTTATGGCCAAGTTGACGGTTTCCGACCTGAAAAAAATCAAGGAAGAGTACCATGCCGAAAAGGTGTTGCGCGAGGGTGGGCTGCGGGTGCGGATCACGGTGCACATGGGGACCTGCGGCATTGCCGCCGGGGCCCGGGGCATCATGAGCACGGTCATGGCGGAGATTGCCAAGGCCGGCGCCGATGACGTTTCCGTCACCACGTCCGGCTGCGCGGGTCTCTGCAGTAATGAACCGATGGCAACGGTCGAGACCCCCGGCCAGCCGCCCGTGAAGTATATTTCGTTGACGGACGACAAGATGAAAGCCATCTTTGCCGAGCATGTGCTCAAGGGCAAACCGGTCGCGGAATATGCCCTCGTGACCGGGCACGAGAACGAGACCACGTAACGAAAAGCGTTAAATTTGGAAATTGAAATGTGAAAGCCTGGGAATTTATCAATTTCCAACTTACCATTTAGGTACGGAGTAAATAACGTGGAAACAACATACCGCTCAAATATTATGATCTGCGCCGGCACGGGTTGTGTGTCCAACGGCTCGCTCAAGATCAGCGAGGCTTTCGAGGCCGAGCTCACCAAGCATAACCTTCAGGACGAGATTAAAGTCGTTCTGACCGGATGCAACGGGTTCTGCGCCAAGGGCCCGGTCATCGTGGTCTATCCCGATGATATTTTCTACCAGCAAGTGAAGCCCGAAGACGTGCCCAACCTCGTGGAGGAGCATTTCGTCAAGGGGCGCCCGGTCGAGAAGTTTCTCTACAAGCCGCCCATGAAGAAGGACGCCATCCCGACGATGAGCGAGATCCCGTTTTTCAAGCACCAGGTGCTGCGGGTGCTCAGGAACCGGAGCCGCATTGATCCCGCCAAAATAGAGGATTATATCGCGCGCGACGGGTACGCAGCCGCGGCAAAAGCGCTGACCGAACTGTCTCCCGAGCAGATCGTGAACGAGATAAAACGCGCCGGCCTGCGCGGCAGGGGCGGCGCCGGGTTTTCGACCGGCCTCAAGTGGGAAATTACGGCCCAGGTCCCCGGCGACGTCAAGTATATCATTTGCAACGTCAAATTCATGGACCGCAACATTATCGAGGCGGACCCGCACTCGGTTATCGAAGGAATGCTTATCGGGGCCAAAGCCATCAATGCCCATTACGGTTATGTCTACGTCCGGGATGATTATCCCCTGGCCGTGCGCCGTCTCCGGCTTGCCATTGATCAGGCTAAGGAGCAGGGCCTTCTTGGAAAGGACATCCTCGGTTCCGGCTTCGAGTTCGATATCGAGGTCTATCAAGGGTCGGGTACTTTTGTGTGCGGTGAAGAGACGGCGCTCATGGAGTCCATCGAAGGTAAGCGGGGCATGCCCCGGGTGAAGCCCCCCTTCCCGGCCGTCAAGGGGCTGTGGCAGAAGCCGACAGTCCTGAACAATGCCGAAACGTTCGCGAACGTGCCCTTGATCATCCAAAAGGGCGCGGACTGGTACTCGAGCCTCGGAACGGAAAAGAGCAAGGGGACCAAGGTGTTCTCGCTCTCCGGCGCGGTCAACAACAGCGGCCTTGTCGAGGTGCCGATGGGCATTCCGCTCAGGACGATCGTTTATGATATCGGCGGCGGCGTGAAAAACAACCGGAAGCTCAAGGCTGTGCAGCTGGGCGGTTCCGCGGGCGGCTGTGTCCCCGCCTCCCTCCTCGACACGCCCGTGGATTTTGAGAGCATCACCAAGACCGGCGCGGTCGTGGCTGCAGGCGGCATCGAAGTCATCGATGAGACCAGTTGCATGCCCGCCATGGCAAAATTCTTCATCGAGTTCATGGAGGACGAGTCCTGCGGCAAGTGCATTCCCTGCCGCGTCGGGAGCGAGACGCTCCGCTCGATCCTCACCCGGATCACGAACGGCGAAGGCCGCGAAGGAGACATCGATTTGCTCGTCAAACTGTCGGAGCAGATCAAGGACACGTCTCTTTGCGGTTTCGGCCAGACGTCGGTCAACCCGGTGCTCACCAGCATTAAGTATTTCCGGGACGAATACGAGGCGCACATCAAAGAACATAAGTGTCCCGCGCGCGTGTGCACGCCGCTCATTGAGTTTAAGGTGAACGAGGAAAAGTGCAAGAAGTGCGGTCTGTGCTTCAAGGGCTGCCCGGTGGGGGCTATTGTCTGGGAGAAGGGGAAGGTCGCCTATATCGACCAGGACAAGTGCACCAAATGCAAATCCTGCATAAAGAATTGCAGGTTCTGGGCAATAGATTAAAAAATTCGTAGCTGATAGCGTATCGCTGACAGCATTTGCTAAAAGTAAAGAGCCTCTGATAAGGTAGATAAAACATATGCGGAAAATTTCGGTAACGGTTGACGGAAAAAAAGTCGAGGTTTCTCCCGGCGCCACCATTCTTGACGCGGCGAACGCAGCGGGTTCCCACATACCGACCTTGTGCCACGACAACAAGCTCCATCCTTTCGGCGCCTGCCGGATCTGTCTGGTGGAGGTGGAAGGAACGCCGCGCAAAATGACGCCGTCATGCACGGCGCCCGCGGCGGACGGCATGGTGGTCCGCACCACGTCGCCGGAGATCATCGAAGCGCGGCGAATGGTTTTGGAACTGCTGCTCATCAAACACCCGCTTGAATGCCCGGTCTGCGACAAGGCCGGCGAATGCCAGCTTCAGGACCTCGTGCACGAATACGGGCTCGGCCAAAGCAGGTTTGACGCCGTCAAGGAGTATGTGCCGCCGGATTACCGAAACGCGGTCATTGAGCGGCACATGAGCCGCTGTATCCTCTGCGGCAAGTGCGCGAGAATATGCGACGAGCAGAACGGCGTGGCCGAATGGTCCTTCACCCGAAGGGGACCGCGGACGCGTATCAGCACCGATTTCGACCGGCCGCTCGATTGCGAGTTCTGCGGAGAGTGCGTCGAGATCTGCCCCGTGGGGGCGCTCACGTCGAAACAATTCAAGTACAAGGCCCGCTGCTGGAACCTCACGGGGACGGCGTCGGTCTGTAATTACTGCGGCTGCGGCTGCCTGGTCAAGTACGAAACGCGCGACAACAAGATCATGCGGGTGAGCCCTGCCGAGGAGAATTATCTCTGCGTCAAAGGCAGGTATGGCTGGGACGCCCAGCATCATGAAGACCGGCTCACCGTTCCCAAAATGCGCGTCGACGGCAAGCTTGTGGACTGCACCTGGGAAGAGGCCCTATCGGTCGTCGCGACCAACCTCAAGGTGATCAAGAACAAGCGCGGCGCCGACAGCATCGGCGGACTCGGCTCGGTCCGGACGACGAACGAGGACAGCTATGTGTTCCAGAAGTTCATGCGGTCCGTGGTCGGGACGAACAACGTGGATATGCTCGCGAGGCTCAAGACGCCGAAGGGGCTCAATACGGCCTTTTTCTCCGGAGAATTGAACCGGATGGGCGAGCACGAAGTCATCCTGGTGCTGGACAAGAACGTCGGGGAGATCAATCCGCTGACGGGCATTGAGATCGTCCGCGCCGTGGACCGGAACGGCCGCAAGGTTGTCCTGGTAAATACCGAATATAACAAGTTCAATAAAATCGCGGCGGTCACCATCCCGACAAGCACGGAGAAAGCCCTCGACGGGCTGACTGCTGCTTTGTCGTCTTCCGCAAAGAGCGAGGGAGAAATAGCAAAGGCCGCCGGGCTTTTAAAGGCCGCGAAGAGCGTCGCCGTCATCGTTCCGGTGAAGATAACGGACGCGGAGTTCCAGAAGATCAAGAACCTGGCGGGACAGCTGAAGAACGTTACTTTTTATCCCATCGTGCCGAGGAGCAATTTCCAGGGTTCGCTCGACATGGGAATGTTGCCGTCCTATTATCCCGGCTACCGCAAAGTGGACGCGGATGCCACCGCGGCTTTCTCTTCCGCATGGAACGCCATACTGCCCGACGGCCGGGGCCTGAATGCCGTCGAGATGATGCAGGCGGTCGCCTCGGGCAAGCTTGCCGCGCTCTATGTGATGGGAGACGATCCCGTGGGGAGCGATCCGAACCTCGGGCAGGCGCTCGAAAAGCTGGACTTTCTCGTGGTCCAGGACATTTTCCTGTCCGAAACAGCGAAGCTCGCCGATGTCGTGCTGCCGGCCGCGAGTTCCGCGGAAAAGGCGGGGACGTTCACCAACCTCGAACGGAGGCTCCAGCGGCTCGACAAGGCCGAAGAGCCGCTCGGGGAATCCAGGCGCGACTGGGAAATCATCCGGGATGTAGCGAAAAAAATGGGCGGCGCCATGCAGTATGCGTCGGACAGAGACATCATGAAGGAAATCCGGTCCATCGTGCCCCTGTACGCCGACCTTCAATCCGGCGCGTGCTGGCCGGGCGAGAAATCTCCGCTTTTCGGCGCGGACGAGGACCTTTCACTTACGTCGGATTCTATCATGCGGCAGGAAGTGATCACCGCGGAACGCCTGCTGTTTTCGTCAGGCGTCAGTATAACCCGGTCTCACGAAGTAGGGACCATCAGACATTTTAAAACCGAAGTGTAGGAGCGGAACATGCCGGGAATGCATCAGATACTCAATATTATCTACACCCTCGTTATTCCGGTGGTAGTCCTCCTGGGATTTATCCTGGTGAACGCAGTGTACCTGCAGTACATGGAGCGCAAGGTGCTGGCGCACATGCAGGCGCGCCTCGGCCCGATGAGGACCGGCTGGCACGGGCTGCTTCAACCGATTGCCGATTCCGTGAAGGTCCTGATGAAGGAAGACATTATTCCGGAAAAAGCAGATAAATGGATATTCATTATTTCGCCGATCTTGCTGCTGGTGACCGCCTTCGGAGCGATGGTGGCCTTGCCGTTCGGTCCGCAAACGGACTTCTATGGGCTCCTGCCGCACAAAGTTCCTCTCTTCGTCTCGAACCTGAATATCGGCGTGCTTTACATCCTTTCTATTGCGAGCGTAGGCGGCTACGGCGTGATTATGGCGGGCTGGGCCTCGAACAACAAGTATTCCCTCATGGGCGGGTTCCGCTCGGCGGCACAGATGATCAGCTACGAAATCCCCATGGGTTTTGCGATCATCACGGTGGTGCTCATGGCCGGGTCTCTGAACCTGACCGACATCGTGAATGCGCAGACGAACAGATGGTTTTTCTTCACGCCGGTCGGTCCGGTGGCCTTCTTCCTCTACCTTGTCGCGGGTATCGCCGAAACGAACCGCGTGCCCTTTGACCTTCCCGAGGCAGAGAGCGAGCTGGTGGCGGGGTACAATACCGAGTACAGCGGCATCCGGTACGGCATGTTTTACATGGCCGAGTATATGAATATGATGGTTGTGTCCCTGCTCGTCTCCATCATGTTTCTCGGGGGCTGGCTGCCGGTGCAAATTCCGTTTGCGTTCGGCCCTCTTCTCTGGATCAATCATGCGCTTGCGGCCCTTCCTGCCGTGTTCTGGCTCTTCGCCAAGTTGTACTTCTTTATCTTTTTCTATATGTGGCTGCGGGCCACCCTCCCGCGGTACCGGTATGACCAACTGATGTCGATCTCCTGGAAAGTCCTGCTGCCCTTGTCGCTCGCCACGCTTCTGGCGGCAGCCACCTTGAAACAGTTCGGGTGGATGTAACCGCGGTGAGCAGCCGGGAGTGAGGAGTGAGGATTAAACGACCATGCAAAAAGTAAAAAAGCTTCTCAAAACGATTTTTTTGATAGAAATAGCCCAGGGAATGGCCTTGACGCTTAAGATCATGCTGAAGCCGGCAATTACGCGCCAGTACCCCACGGTCAAACGCAAGCCGATCGAGGGCTCGCGCGGACTGCACGCCATGTGGCGGGACGAAACGGGGAAAGAGGCGTGCATCGGGTGCGGCTTATGCGAGGCGGTATGCCCGTCCGAGGCGATAAAAGTGGTCACCTCCGAAGGGGAAGGACACGCCAAGGATGTGAATGCGTACGAGCTTGACCTGTTCCGGTGCGTATTTTGCGGTTTCTGCATCGATGCCTGCCCCGTGTCGGCTATCGATCAGACGCCTGAATTCGAGCTTGCCTGTTATTCGAGAAACGACGCGTTCTACACCAAGGAGCGGCTTATGGGGGTGGGGGACAGCTACAAGGGCGGGAAGGCGGTTAAAAAGTAATGGTGAACCAGCTCATATTTTTGTACTTTGCCGTGGTCATTTTGGCGTCGGCAATTCTAACGATCACACGCAAGAATCCCGTGCACAGCGTCATGTTCATGCTGCTCCTGTTTTTTCACATTGCCGGGGTGTTTGTGCTTTTGAACGCGGAGTTCCTCGCGGCCGTGCAGCTTATCGTTTATGCCGGGGCTATCCTCATCCTGTACCTCTTTGTGGTGATGCTCCTCAATGTGGACAAGGAAAGCGCCTCGGCGCGGGCGAACAAGTACTGGGTCTGGATGGTCGTCTTCGGCACGGTCATCGCGGCTGAGATTCTCCTCCTGGTTTCGCGCGGCACGTTTCCCGCGAACATCGACCGACCGATGCGGTTCGCCGCGGGCATGGGTGTTCGGGAGTTGGGGGAAGCGTTGTATAAACAGTATCTCGTGCCCTTTGAGATCGCGTCCGTCATTCTGCTGGTCGGTCTCATCGGCGCTGTCACGCTGGCGAAAAAGAGAGCAAACGAGTAGCGGGTAAACGCGTGGCCCTACAAGCGGCGCGCTGTCAGGTTACGGTCGTTATCTGAACGTTTCGGAGGAACTATGATCCCCCTTTCGTGGTATGTCATGCTGAGTGCAGCGCTGTTCGCCATCGGTGTCGTCGGCGTGTTGACGCGCCGCAATATATTCATCATCCTGATGTCCATCGAGCTTATGTTGAATGCGGCGAACATCAACCTGATCGCGTTCTCCCATTACCTGCAGTCGCTCACGGGCCAGGTGTTCGTCATCTTCGTCATTACCGTCGCGGCGGCGGAAGCGGCCGTGGCGCTTGCAATCATCATCTTGATCGCGAGAAACCGCGGGACCGTGTACGTTGATGAGTTCAACATACTGAAGGGTTGATTCGGAAAACACCAGGGAGTGGTTAAGCAGTTATCGTAAGGACACAAGTCCTAATCACGCAATCACTATTCTCCTACATATCTCGGAGTGTCTATGTCCAAGTACGTACTGATACCATTGTTGCCGTTCACCGGCTTTCTGATCGCGGGATTGTTCGGGAAATTTTTAAAGGAAAAGGCGGCTTACTTCCCCATTGCCGGCGTGGTCGGCGCATTCCTGCTCTCCCTGAGCGCCTTCCTCGACGTGCTCGGCGGCGCGACGATCAACGAGAACCTTTATCCCTGGATTTCCATCGGGACGCTTTCCGTTAATGTCGGAATTCAGATCGACCAGCTGACCACGGTGATGCTGCTGGTGGTGACCACGCTCAGCTCCCTCATTCATATCTACTCCGTGGGCTACATGCACGGAGACAAGGGCTTTGCGCGGTTCTTCGCCTATCTGGCGCTCTTCACCTTTTTCATGCTCGTTCTGGTGATGGGCAACAACTTCCTGGTCATGTTCGTGGGCTGGGAAGGGGTGGGCCTCTGCTCCTACCTCCTGATCGGGTTCTGGTATGAGAAAAAGTCCGCGGCTGACGCCGGCGTCAAAGCCTTTGTCGTGAACCGCGTGGGCGACTTCGGGTTCGTGCTTGCCGTCCTGCTCATTTTCCTCACGTGCGGCACCCTGGATTTTTCCGAGGTCTTCGCAACATTCGGGACCTCGGTCACGGATGGGACCTATCACCTGTTCGGCGCGGACGTGAGCGTTACGACGCTTATCGCGCTTCTCCTGTTCCTGGGCGCCACGGGGAAATCAGCCCAGCTTCCGCTCTACGTATGGTTGCCGGACGCGATGGAGGGACCGACCCCGGTTAGCGCCCTGATCCACGCGGCAACGATGGTCACCGCGGGCGTGTTCATGGTGGCGCGGTGCGCGCCGATCTTCTCTCTCTCCGAAACCGCGATGAATACCGTGGCGATCGTCGGCGCTCTGACGGCTGTCTTCGCCGCGACCATCGGCCTCGTGCAAAACGATATCAAGCGCGTGATCGCCTATTCCACGATGAGCCAATTGGGGTACATGTTCCTGGCGCTCGGCGTCGGGGCCTTCTCCGCGGGCATCTTTCACCTCATGACGCATGCGTTCTTTAAGGGGCTTTTGTTTCTGGCCTCGGGCAGCGTGATCCACGCGCTGTCCGGAGAACAGGACATGCGCAAGATGGGGGCGCTCAAGCCCAAGATCAAGATCACCTGGGCGGTGTTCTTAATCGGGACCCTTGCCCTGTCCGGCATTCCGCCCTTCGCCGGGTTCTTCAGCAAGGACGAGATTCTTTGGAACGCCTTTAATGCGCCGTCGATTGGCCCGTTGCTCTGGTTCCTCGGCGTAGCCGGCGCGTTCATGACGGCGTTCTATTCATTCCGGCTGATCTACCTCACCTTTTACGGAAAATCCCGTATTGATCACGAGGTCGAGCACCACGTGCATGAATCGCCGAAAGTGATGACCATACCGCTCATCATCCTGGCGTTTTTCGCCGTCACCATCGGCTGGCTCGGCATACCGATCATTTCGCATGGGAACCTGTTTGGAGAATTTTTGGCTCCGCTTTTCCCCCATGCGGAACACGCCGCGGAACATGAGAGCCATGCCTCCGAGATATGGGCCATGATTTTCTCGGTGGCCGTGGCCGCGGCCGGCTGGCGGTTGGCGATGGGGTGGTATAAGAAGAGTTCTGAATGGCCCGATAAGATCGCCGGTAAATTTAAGGGCGCCTACACCCTGCTCCTGAACAAATACAAAGTCGACGAACTCTATAATTATGTATTCGTAGACGGCCTGGTGCTCAAACTTTCAAAGGTCCTCCACGGCGTCGGGGACGTAAAAATCATCGACGGCTTTATCAACGGTCTTGCCGCTTCGATCGGCAAGACGAGCGAGCGCGGTAAGAAGCTGCAGACAGGCTATGTGCAGCAGTACGCATTCACCATGGGCCTGGGGTTCGTCGTGCTCGTCGGACTATATTATATACTAAATTGATAAGGAGCCGTTCATGCTCGACTTTATGGTTGCCCACCTTCTGAGCTTCTTGATCGCCGTGCCGACGGTCGGCGCGATTCTCCTTCTGTTCATTCGCAACGCAGACGCCGCGCGCTGGATTGCAGTTCTCTTTTCGCTTGTGGAACTGGCGCTCTGCCTGCCCCTGCTGTCCCACTTCGACTCGGGTTCCGCGGCCATGCAGTTCGCCGAAGGCTTGGACAACAGCCTCCCCTGGATCAAAGCCTGGGACATCTACTACAAGGTCGGCGTGGACGGGATCAGCGTTTTGTTTGTGGCCCTGACCGCGCTTTTGACGACCATCTCCATCATGGTGTCCTGGACGGCAATCAAGGACCGGGTGCGCGAGTTCATGGTCGCGATACTGTTCCTCGAAGCCGCCATGGTCGGCGTGTTTATCGCGCTCGATCTGTTCCTCTTCTATATATTCTGGGAAGCCATGCTGATCCCCATGTATCTTCTGATCGGCATCTGGGGCGGACCCAACAGGCTCTATGCCGCGGTCAAGTTCTTTCTGTATACCCTGGTCGGTAGCGTGCTGATGCTCGTTGCGATCATCGCCGTTTATTTTGCCGCCGGTCGCACGTTCGATGTGCTGGCGCTCATGAATTACAAGTTTGCCTATACGTTCCAGCTCTGGGCTTTTGCGGCCTTCTTTTCGGCCTTTGCCGTGAAGGTGCCGATGTTCCCGGTGCACACGTGGCTCCCTGACGCGCACGTGGAAGCGCCGACAGCGGGCAGTATTATCCTCGCCGGCATCCTGATCAAGATGGGGGCATACGGATTTCTGCGGTTCTCGCTCCCCTTTTTCCCGGATGCGACGATCGCCTGGACCCCGGCTATCATGACCTTGTCCGTCATCGCCGTCATCTACGGGGCCTACATGGCCTTCGCGCAAACGGATTTCAAGAAACTGATCGCTTATTCGAGCGTGAGCCACATGGGCTTCGTGACTCTCGGCATCTTCGCGCTGAACAGCCAGGGGCTTGAAGGCGGCATCCTCCAGATGCTGAACCACGGCGTCTCGACCGGGGCATTATTCCTTGCCGTAGGCGTCATCTACGAGAGAACCCATACGAGAGTGATCGCCGACTACGGCGGAATAGCGGCGCGGGTGCCGGTGTATGCCACGTTCCTCCTGATCATCACGCTGTCGTCTATCGGCCTGCCCGGGACGAACGGCTTTATCGGGGAGTTCACGATCCTTCTCGGAGCGTTCCTGTATGCCAAAATCTACGCCGTAATTGCGTCGCTGGGCATCATCCTCGGCGCCGGGTACATGCTCTGGTTGTACCAGCGCGTGGCCTTCGGCAAGATCACGAATCCGCACAATGAACACCTGCTCGACATGAACCTGCGCGAGATCGCGGCTGCGCTCCCGCTCGTGGTGCTGGTGTTCGTCATCGGCCTGTACCCGAACGCCGCCTTCGGAGTGATGCATGTATCGGTCTCGAACCTGATTGAGCACATGCATGCCAAGGTCCAGACCGCTCCGGCATTGACGCAGGCGCTCACGACGCTCACCGGAAATTAACTAAGGAGAACCCGATGTCCAGCATGTCTCAACTGTTTATGCAATCCATAACGCCGATCCTGCCCGAAACGATCGTGATCACCACGGCGCTCCTGGTGCTCCTCGTAGACCTCTTCATCAAGAAAGAGCGCACGGCCTGGCTCGGGTGGGGCAGTTTAATCGGGCTCGCGGCCGCGGCCTTCGCCACATATCAATTAGCGGATTCTCACGGCGCTTTTTTCGCGGGCACGGTCCTTCTCGATCCTTTTTCAGCTTTTTTTAAATTCGTCTTCTATATCGCGTGCGGCCTGGGCATCCTCCTGTCCATCAACTATCTGAAGGTGGAGGACATTCAACAGGGCGAATATTACGCGCTGATGCTCTTTGCCACGTGCGGCATGATGCTGATGGCATCGGCGGGCGACCTCATTACCCTGTATCTCGGCCTGGAACTTATGGCGCTTTCCATATACATCCTCGCGGGCTTCCTGCGGAAAGACAACCGTTCCAACGAGGCAGCCATCAAATACCTGGTCCTCGGCGCGTTTTCATCGGGCATCATGCTCTACGGCATGTCGCTCCTGTATGGACTCTCCGGCACAACCAACCTCGCCGACATCCTGACGTTCCTGCAGGTGGCGGATAAAACCAATCCCGTTATTTTCTTGGCGATGATCATGCTCATCGTGAGTTTCGGGTTCAAGGTGGCGGCTGTTCCGTTCCACATGTGGGTTCCGGACGTCTATGAGGGAGCGCCCACGTCGGTCACGGCATTCATGTCCGCGGGCCCCAAGGTGGCGGGTTTCGCCGTGCTGCTGCGCGTCTTTACGTATGCCCTCGGGCCCCTGCATGAACATTCCACGGCCATCATTGCCGTGCTTGCCGTGCTGACCATGGCCGTCGGCAACGTCATGGCCCTGTC
>JBGPUS010000018.1:0-20143 GCA_041491325.1 Nitrospirota bacterium
GATGATGCAGCGTACGAGCAGGTCGCTAATCAGGATTCGGTCCATGAGCCTCCTCCGACAGATGACGGCCGCCGTCAACATAGATGACCTGGCCGGTAACAAAATCGCTTCTGAGCAGATACAGAACGGCTTCCGCAATGTCGTTCGGTCCCCCATGCCGCTTGAGGGGAAGGGCCTGCGCCAAACGGTCGAGATAGCTTTCATCTTTCCCAACGGGTGGCAGGATGAGGCCCGGCGCGACGGCGTTCACGGTGATATCGGGCGCGAATTCCCGGGCGCACATCGTTGTCAGGACGGCCAGCAGATGCTTGCTCAGGATATACGCCGTATGCTCGGGGTCCTGTCCCCGAAGCTTCGTGTCGAGGAGATTAATGATCTTTCCCCGGCCTGCCGTTCGCGCGAATTCGCGGCTGAGCACGAAGGGGACCCAGGCATTCACCTGCATATGACGAGTGACATCGCTAAAACCGACGTCCATCAGCGTGTTCGGAAGAAATATCGAAGCATTATTTATCAGAATATCGAGCGAGCCCGCGGCTTGCCGTGCCCGGGCCACAAGTGTTTCGTATTCTTCCGGCTTCTCCAAATCCGCCAGGATACTCCATGATTTCGCGCCGCAACCCGCTACTTCATTGCAGACTTTGAGTATGTCCGGCTCCATCTGGCTGCGATCGTGGGCAACGATGTGGACGCCGTGCTCGGCGAGCGCAACGGCAAGAGCGCGGCCGATCCGTTTGCCGGCGCCGGTAATGAGGGCGACTTTGCCTTTCAGGTTATCGTGCCGCGCTGTGGTATGGCTCGTCATAAGTGAGTTTTTGCAAAAGGCGGCATGTGTAACCACGGGTCCCGCGAAACGGGACATCACAGATAAACACGGTTTAGTCGGATTTTATTGCCCCGCGAGCAAATCGACCTTTGACGCAGAGATAAAGTCGTTCAGCGACAAACCGTGGATCTTATGCGTGGTGAAGCTCAACCGCACCTTGTTGTAGGAGATGAAGATGTCCGGATGGTGGTCCTGGTCGTTTGCCGTGTCCGCCGTTTTGTTTACGAAAGCCATCGCCTGATGGAAATCCCGGAACTTGAACTCTCTGATGAGTTCGGTTTCTTTTAACGACCACAGCGGGATTTGCGGCAGCAGCGCAGTCCTCTCTTCGCGGGAAAGCGGAGCGGTCCCGGCTTTTATCGGCTGGCAAGTCTGTTCAGCGAGTATCATGGAGAATCTCCTAAGCCGGATAGGCCGGAACTAAAAAAGTTCATAGCTCGCAGGTCATAGCTGATGGAATAAATTCCTAGCGTCAGCTGCGAGTTTGCCTTCGCAACAGCGATTTCGCTTCTAATCACCGTATTGCATTACGCAGGGTTTCCGGCGTCATGGGCTCCGCACGTCGGATGAGCGCCCGGGCGGTCTCGACCTTGTCCCAAACGTTGCACAGCATGACGCCTCTCACCTTTCCGTCCCGCAGGTAATAGATGACGCCGGTGTCATTTACTTTCTGCCAGTCCGCGAAGGTTTCGAGCGACGCATCAACGTCACCGACGGCTTCATACCCGAATTCAAAAAGGTCGGAAAAAAAGTACGGCATGTAGGTATAGCGTTCCCGGGCTCCCGTCATGTTCCTTCCCGCCCATTTGCCCTGATTCAGCGCGTTGTCCCAGTGCTCGACGCGCTTCTGTTTGCCGAGCGCCGTGTAATGAAAGAATGCGACGTCTCCCGCGGCATAGATGTCGGGAAGCGATGCCTGGAGGTATTCATCCACAATGACTCCATCGGCGGTCTGTAAGCCCGCTTTTCGCGGCAGGTCGAGAGACGGCGCGACGCCGATGCCGACGAGCACGAGGTCCGACTCGATTTTCTTGCCGCTTACGGTATAGGTCACGAACCGGCTTCCATTTTTTGAAAAGGCCGACGGCCTTTCCTTGGACAGAACTTTTATCCCCCTCGAAACGTATTGGTCCTGGATGGCCCGGCCCAGGCCTTCGGGAAAAGCGCGGCCCATCAGGAACGGGTCGGGGAAAACCATGGTCACGTCTACCTTGTTGGCCGAGAGCGCAGCGGCCATTTCCGAACCGATGAAGCCGCCGCCGATGACGACCGCGGACTTTCCTTCCGAGGATTCTTTTCGCAGCCGGAGGTAGTCATCCAGGGTGCGATAATAGCAGATCCCTTCCAGCGTGCCGCCGTGAATGGGGAGGACCCGGGGAACGCCGCCTGTTGCGAGAAGCAGTTTCTTAAAGCCGTAGGTCCTGCCCCGGTTATCGGTTACGATCTTGTTTTTAGGGTCCAGCGACGTTACTATTGTGCCGATCGTCGCGGTAACGTTATTTTGCTCGTAGAATTCCTTTTTATGGAGAAAGATCTCCTCAACCGTCTTTTTTCCAAACCAGAGTTTTTTCGAGAGGGGCGGACGGTCGTAGGGGAGGTGTTTCTCGTTTCCGATCAGCAGGATGGCCCCCTTCTGGTCGCGTTCACGGATCCCCTCAATCGCCGAGGCACCCGCCAGTCCTCCGCCGACGATTATATATTTGTATGAAGGGTACGCCATTTTAGAGCCGCCTCCTGAGCGAAGTCATGTCCGGAACGCGGGCGCCATTTCTCGCTCGTAGTGCCGGATCTTTTGTTAAGTATAGCATACGGACCCAGCGGAAAAGCCGAGGCGCCTACAGGCTCAAGACCGAATAAATGATGTCTCTGACTACACCAGCGCCTTCCAAACGCTCCAAGACCGGGTCGAGGTCGTTGGGCGAGCCGGCAAGGAGATACGTCCAGCCGTGGGCGTCGTTTTTCACGAGCTCGCTGGTCAAAAAAGCCGCTTCCCCCACAACGTCGGCCGGCTTCAGTTCCCTTGTCGTCAGGATGACAGCGGATTTTCGCAGGCTCTGCGAATCGTAGCGATGCTCCTCCAACCGGGTGACTTTGCTCAGCCGCTTGATCTTGCGCACCATCTTGTCCTTGTCTTCCTCGCTGCAGCAGAAGGTCAAGACGACGCTTCCGTCAGCGCCTGCCAGAACCTCGGAGCCGTGGCCGACTACGGTGTCGATGCTGACCCCTTCGTTGCTGAACGCCGAGGCAATGCTGGTCAGCGCGCCCGAGCGGTCCAGGACGTGCGCCCGGAAAACCCAGTGATTTTCGACTGACTCATTCATATGAGTTCCTCCTCTGTTTCTCGTTCTTCAGGCGGCTGGTAGCGCAAGGGCTGCTGCGTGCCCGACAGCGCGTCCACGGCGCCGACGGCCAAGGCCGCCATTTCCAGCGAGCCGCGGTAAACAATTACTGGCGCAAGCCGGACCACGCGCCGCCGCACGTCATCACAGATGCGCTTGCTGTGTGTCAGTCCGCCAGTCAGCACAATTGCCTCCACGTCGCAGCCCGCGGCCGTAAAAGCCCCGCCGATTTCCTTGGCTATATGGTAAACCATCGCATCCACCGCGAGACGAGCGTCCTGATCGCCGTTGATAATCCGGCGCTCTATGGTTTCCATGTTGCCGGTCCCCAGATACGATATGAGCCCGCCCCGGGTCGTCAGTTCCTCGATCAGTTCATTGCGGGTGAACCGGCCCGAGTAGCACAAGTCTATCAGTTCTCCCATGGGGAGGCCGCCTGCCCGTCGGGGAGTGAACGGCCCGTCTCCCAGAAGGGCGATGTTGCTGTCTATGATCTTGCCGCCCCGGACAGCCGCCACCGTGATTCCTCCGCCTAAATGGGCGACGACCAGGTTCATGTCCGCGAGGGGGCGGCCGCATTCCCGTGCCGCTTTCCGCGCTGCCGCGTGAACGCTCAGGACGTGCGCCGAGCTGCGCCGGGAGATCGGTTCATACCCCGACAGCTCCGCCTCCGGGATGAATTCATCAACCACGATGGGATCAACGACCACGGCCGGCGCGTTCAGTTTCCGGGCGAGCGCCGCGGCCACGGGGACTCCGAAATTACCGGGATGCTCCCGCTCCGGTTGCCTGGCCGATGAGACGATTGTTTCGTCGACGACGATCATACCATCCTGTTTTTTAGCGACCCAGTATGCTCCGCCGGACAATTTTTTACGCGGCCGTGGCAGGAAGCCCCCGCGCGCGGCAACAGCATCCACGCGCTGCTCGCCCCATTCGTCCAGAATTTTGAGAACAAGCTGGGTTATTTTTTCTTCCTGTATGCAACGGCAGGCAGGCGTTCCTCCCGGATCAATATCGCAGGCGAGCTCAGCCTGTCGCAGGCAGGTATCGTTCTCGTACAGCGCGACTTTCAGCGAGGTCGAACCCGGGTTGACTGTAAGAACGCGATACGCGGGAGAAGCAGGCATCGCCGCATTCTGGGTTGTCCGGGGTCCCTGTTTTTCCCTGCGCTGAACATAGACCGCGCACATGGCGATAGAGACCAACCGTGTTTCGAGACTGTCTGAACGTGAAAGAATGATGTACGGAACGGGAAATCCGACGGTGATGCTCGCCAGGGAGGCTTCGCCGTGCTTGTTCATCGCGGAGATGGTTTTATAGAGGGCGTTGGCGGTGTCGATGCCGGGACAGACCAGGATGTCGGCTTTGCCGGCCACTTCGGCCACATTGGGCAAGTCCGGCAAGCCCTTGATGGAGACCGATGCGGGGTCGGTTGCGAGGTCGAAAGAAAGCGGTCCGCACACCACGGCATCCGGCCAGGAACGTTTTGCCGTCTCCAGCCCAAGCCAGGTGGAAGGAAGCGAAAGGATCTGTTTTTCATTCGCGGAAAGGACCGCCACCTTCGGCCGGTCAAGCTGCATCACCGTTTGCGCGACATCAACGGCATTGCGGACGAGTTCCTGCATTCGGCCGAAGTTGCAGACCGTCGTTACGCCCGCGTCGGTAAGGACCATCGGCCGCCCGTTGCTTATGCAGGCCGCGTCAAAGAGCGTGACAAGACTGACCGTCGAACGGACGGCGAGGGGAAGCATGTGGCGGTTGAGTATGGGAGTGGAGATCGCGCCCTTCAGCACGATATCAACCCCGCCGCCTTTGATGAGCTCCACCACGGCCCGGGCGCTGTGCTCGTCATTTTCCGCCGACACGATGTCCTTGGGATCGATATCGATGCCGACTTCGGCAACCGCCTTGGTGATGCGGTCTTTCTGCCCGATGAGGATGATGCGGTCCACGATCCCATGGTCCCGGGCGGACTCGACCAGGCGAAGGTCCTCGACGCGGTGTCCGCCGACGACAACGACCGTTGAAGCAGGCAGACCGCCGGCTAGGTCAATGAGGTCTACAACCTTTTCGATCCGTCCCGAGGAGATGCGGGATTCGACGTGCTCGTGGTCCATCTCTTGTGTCCCCTTTCTTCATGAGATGAAGCGGGTTCCCGGCGGCTTTTCTTAAGCGAGAGGCGCTGTTGAGGACCATACGCTGATACGCTCTTACGGCCCTCAGTGCCGCATCATGCGAGAAAACAAACGAAGCCACATCACCTACAAGTAAGAGAGGAGAAGAGTAACAAGGCAAGTACTGGGGAAAAATGCGCCTCTCACGCACATGATCACGGAGAGGCGCCGCAAGAACTTTGCTTCAGGATTCGGGGCCGCGCGGTTATGCGGCTTTTCTTCCGAACGTTTCCCGTTCATCGAAGTTTTTGATGAACTGCGCGACCTGAACGCCGAGGTACACGCACTTGACGCCGTTCATGCAATCATCGGCGTCTTGCTTTTCAAGATGGGTGCTGAGCGTCTGCGCATTCCGCTTGAACGTTACCAGGTAGGCGTTCTTCGGGGCGTCGAAAACAATGCTTAAAGTAAGGTTGTGTTTTCCGATCTCGGGGTACATTTCCGCGATCTTCGCTTTTAAATTATCGAGTGTGTAGTTCATAAGAACCTCTCTTTCAACGTGTTTCTTTGCTTCCTGCCGGGATCAAGCCCAGGGCGTCCCGCCGTCAACGATGCTGTGCTCTTCCCACATGAACCAGCTTCCGGTGTCCGATAGAAAATGATGGGTATTCGAAAAAATCTTGTAGTGCTCTCCTTCTTCCCTGATTAAGTGTTCAAGCAGGGCCTTTTCCTTTTCCGTCTTGGCTTTCACGGCAATTTTTTTGTAGAAGGCCAAGCCCTCCTGTTCCATCTTCATCGCGATCTTGAATGCTTCAAGTTCATCGGTGGTAACAGCGACCTTTTTCATCATTTCGCTTTTCATGGACTCAAAAATCGACTTTACATTCTTTAGGGGGCTCACATCCTTGGTCGTTACGTCAAGGCCCTTGATGATCTTGGAGACGATATCAAGGTGTCTCTTCTCGTCTTCGCATACGGCCAAGAACATTTTCTTGCCCGCTGGGTACTTCGTCTTTTTCGCAGCCTCGGCATAAAAGTCTATTGAGTCGGTTTCCATCTTTACGGCCATTTGCAGTGTATTCATATTGGGCGAACCCTCCTTACCCTTGATTATATCTCAAAATTTACAGAATAGCGCAAAAGCAAGCTTCAGGCGTTAAAAAAAAATTCTGTAAATCAGAGGCTTAGATGCTGCTGTCGACTTTTCTCTATTTGACCTCCGAGGTTCGAGCGTGTAAACTCATAGATAGGACGGCCCTAGTTCTCCCCCTGCTTCATAAGGGATCCCATATGACCAAAGAGTGCTTTATCGGTATCGATCTGGGCAGCAGTTCCACCAAGGCGCTGGTAATCGGCGCTGAGGGGCAGGAACTGCTCAGCACAAGGCGGGACCTTGCTCCGCCCCTGCGCAAGAACGACCGGGTAGAGCAGGATGCAGCGGAGCTGGCGCAGTCCGTTCAAGCGGCGCTGGAGGAATCCGCGCATTTTGCAGCTTCAACGGGCCACACCGTCCTCGGCGTCGGCCTTTCCTGTCAGCGGTCTTCCTGCCTCATCTGGAACGAGTCAACCGGCGCGCCCCTTTCTCCGGTCCTGAGCTGGCGTGACACGCGGGGGGCAGAGTTCATCAACCGGATCGCCGAACAGGGGCCGCGCATCTTTGAAGCCACCGGACTTCCGCTCACGCCGTACTATTCGGCCTCGAAATTCCGCTGGCTCAAAGAGAACATCCGGGCGGCGGAGGAAAAGACGACGGTTTTCGGTACGCTCAGCAGCTTTTTGACGCAGCGGCTTACGGGGAGTCCACATGCGGTGATCGACCACGCCAATGCCGCCCGCACGCAGCTCATGAATGCCCGTTCGTTGGCCTGGGACCAGGACCTGATCGCGCTTTTCGAACTCTCGGGAATTCGTCTCCCGGAGCTTACGCCGACGTGCAGCCGGTTTGGAACAATCCATACCCGTTCAGGAGCATTTCCGCTTCTCGCCTGCATCGGAGACCAGCAGGCGGCGCTGCTCGGACTCGGCGTCGTGAGGAAAAACGACGGCGGCATCAACTACGGCACCGGCGGGTTCCTTCTGGTGAATACGGGGGCGGAGCTGGTCCCGGTCAAGGGCTTGATGGCCTCCCTGCACTATTCTTCGGACCATGAACGAAGCTATCTTCTCGAAGGAAGTGTAAATGCCGCGGGGGACGCCCTGGAGTGGCTCAGGGCCCGGCTCGGACTTTTTGAGGAGTACGCGGAAGTGGACGATCTCTGCTGGCGGGCGGTCGGCGAAGCGGTTGTATTCATCGGATTGAACGGGACGGGCTCGCCTCATTGGGAAACCGGCATTTCGAGCGCACTGCACGGACTCACGGCCGACAGTTGCGTTGCCGACGTCGTGCGTGGGACAATCGAAGGCATAGCGTTCTTTATGAAAGATATTGCGGAGGCAATGAGGTCCTCCGGCGTCGAGCCCGCATCCTATGTTGTGTCAGGAGGCCTGTCGCAGCTCAGCTACCTGGTCCAGTTCCAGGCGGACTTGCTGGGGAAGGACCTGATCGTGAGCGCCGGCCAGGAGGTCTCGGCCCTGGGCGCGGCGCTTCTGGCCGGGCTTGAGCACGGTTCCTGGACGCCCGAGCGCATTCGCGCCCTCGCGCGCGGGGGAGAACCGGTGGCGGGAGAGAGAAACCCAGGCGGGGAAAAAAGGTATCGCCGGTGGAAGGAACTCCATCGGATTACGCGCGAACTGGACCGGATGCCATGAACCGGATTTTTTTGTGTTTCATTTGTGTTTATACTAAAAAAGGCATTTGACACTGATTAAAGCGGATAAAAACCCGATAACGGCTGATTTTTTTTGTTTATCAGTTCACCCAAGGAGAAAGCTTTTTTCAGGATTTATCCGCCTTTATCATATGTTAATCCGGTTTTTCAGTGTCAAACTGCTCTTTTACGTTTATCCGTGTTCATCCGTGGTTAACTGCTTTTCCCTTCGATTTAGCCACCCCGAAAATCTTCATTTGGAACAAATCCAGGCTTGAAAAAACATCAATCTCTGTATACAATGTAGCCCTGTACGATAGGGCCCGCGGCCCGAGGTTTGTTGCTCAAGCCCGAAGTCCGCGAAAAAAAATATCCCGCGCATGTTAGGAGAGGAAGAAGAATGGAAAAGACGTTTGCGATTATCAAACCGGATGTGCTCAGCAGAAATATTTCAGGAAAAGTATTGACGAAAATCGAGGAGAACGGCTTTACCATCGTGGCCATGAAGAAGCTGTGGCTCACCAAGAAGCAGGCCGAGGGTTTCTACGCGGTGCACAAGGCCAGGCCGTTTTTCGACAGCCTGACGTCCTCGATGTCTTCGGGGCCGTGCGTAGCCCTCGTGCTCGAAAAAAACGGCGCCATTGCGGCCTGGAGAAAGCTTATGGGCGCCACCAACCCGGCGACCGCCGAGCCGGGCACGATCCGCAAAGAGTTCGCCGTGGACCTCGAACAAAACAGCGTTCACGGGTCCGATGCGCCGGAAACCGCGGAGTATGAGATAAAATATTTTTTCAGCGCGCTGGAGTTTACCGCCTGATTCCGAAACAACGCGGGGCCGGTTTCATTGAATCCGAAGCGGGAGTGGCACGAACGCGCCCCTGCTTGCCGGATAAATAAACCTAAAAACACCCATTTGACACGGATCGAATCGGATAAGAGTCGGATAACAGCGGATTATTCTTTGATAAGTAGTCCACCTAATCGGTGAATGCATAGCTTTAGAATTTATCCGCTTTTATCATGTGTTAATCCGGTTCTTCCGTGTCTAAATGATTTTTCTAGGATGAGCCTTCGTCGTCGAGTGGTGTTTGAGGCAAAGCCCAGGGATAAACGAGGAAGGCAGGGGACATGAAGAACATAAGGAAAGCGATCTTATGTCCTCCATTCTCGTGCCCGCGCAAGCAGGTTTAGTCGGCGCGCATTTGCATTCTGGCGCCGGGTCTCTTATGATTTCGGCGAGACGGACGATCGGTCTTTCTGGATTTGTCCTCTTTCATGATCTGGCGCGCTGTCTCGAACTCTCCTGCTTCGGAAAATGCAGCTGCCGCCATTACTGTTTCCATTTTTTCGGTGAATTTTTTGAACAAGCTTCTCAAGGTCCTACCTTCCTTTCATGTGAGACGATTATAATGTAATCACGGGAAAACGTCCCGCCGATTGCCTAGAGCGTGTTATTGTCAGTACGGTATTGCCGAACCGGGCATTTCACTATGAATTGAAAAACAGGAGACATATCTCATAAGGACGAAAAAACAGGCCCTAAAATAATACGAGGAAGCACCAGCTTGGCGGGCAGCATGTTCTCTTGAACTGAAATCACTATACCACAAACGCATCTTTTTGTACAGGGTCTTTTAAAACTTCATCACGGAGGAAAAAATGGCTGATCTGGGTTTCATCGGTCTTGGCATAATGGCAAGCCCATGGCCGGACAGCTCCTCGCGGCTGGGCATGCGGTCCCTGTTTATAACTACGAGCGACAGCGCGAGTGCAGGGCGTGATTAACAGTTTTTTTTAGGTTAATCGTCGCCGCACGCATGGAGGCAATGCATGAAGACCAAGAAAAACCTTATCCTAGTCGGAGACCGCGTTCTTATTGACCCGGACGAGCGGATGGACAAGACGCCGACGGGCCTGTACCTTCCCTCCACGGTCAAGGAGAAGGAGAAGATCATGGGCGGGCATGTGGTCAAGGTGGGACCGGGGCACCCGATCCCGGACGCCACCCCTGACGAATCGTGGACTACCGGAAAGAAGGGGGTAAAGTACGTTCCCCTGCAGGCGGCGGAAGGCGATTATGCGATCTTTCTAAAGGACCCGGCCATGGAAATCGAATTCGAAGAAAAGAAGTATCTCATTGTTCCGCATTCCGCGATACTTGCGCTCGTGCGGACGGAGCTGCTGGAAGATAGTTGAAGAAAACGCGGTTCTACCGGGGTTTCGCCTTGTCCTTGTAAACGACTTTCTGCAGCGCCTCTTTATTGATATAACGCATCTTCTCGTCCGTTTTCATGCACAGGAACGTGTTCGGCAGGTTGAGGCAGTCCGAAAGTCGTGCTTTCTCCTGAGGCGCTTCGGCCAGCAGCTCTCCGGTGACCCCGCTGCCATCGGTGCAGAGCGCGATCACGGGGAAGGACTGCATCGTCTGGACGGAGAAGTAATCCTCGGCCGGCCCGCCCGGAAAATCTATTTCAATGAAGCGCACGCGCTTCTTATTGATGAACTCGGTAGTTCCTGAAACGGTCAGTCTTATCGGGAAGAACAGGTCGTTGTTTTCGAGGAACGCGGTCACCTTGTGATGGAGCGAAAGGCTGCCGGGAACGGGCTCCAGGAAAATCTCACCTTCCAGCAAGCCCCCCTTGTCGAGGCGCACCGTGACGGCCTGCCGGTCTTTCGGGACAGCAAACATCGTATCATCGCTCATGAGCATTACCTGCTTTTTATTCAGTCATCGCGCCGGTTAAATTCAAATTTATTCCCCTCGACTTCAGCATGGTAACGAACCCCGATTTGTCGATGGCTTTGATATAGGCTTCTTCGGGCGCGACCTTGCCTTCCGCTACGAGTTTAAACAGCGCGTCGTTCAACAGCACCATGCCCTGACCCTTGGCTGTCTGGATCACCGATGGGATCTGGAAGATTTTTCCTTCCCGAATGAGGTTTGAAACGGCGGAGTTGACGAATAATATCTCCATGGCCGCTATCCTGCCCTTGCCGCCTACCTTTTTGCACAAGGTCTGCGCGATGACGCCCTTGAGCGAGCTTGCGAGCATGGTGCGGATCTGAGGCTGCCGATCGGCCGGGAACTGGTCTATGATGCGGTCTACGGTCGAGGCCGCGGTCGAAGTGTGCAGCGTGCCGAACACCAGGTGCCCGGTTTCAGCGGTTTCGATGGCGACGGAGATGGTTTCGAGGTCGCGCATCTCGCCCACGAGGACGATGTCCGGGTCCTCGCGCAACGCGGCCCGAAGGGCATTCGCGAAGGACTTTGTGTGGACGTGCACTTCGCGTTGATTGATGAGGCAGTTCTTTTTCTGGTGGACGAACTCGATGGGGTCCTCGATCGTGATGATGTGGTCCTTCCGGTGCCGGTTGATGTAGTCGGTGAGGGCGCAGAGCGTCGTGGACTTGCCGGACCCGGTGGGGCCGGTGACCAGAACGAGGCCCTTGGAAAGAAAGCACAGGTCGAGCACTTCCTTGGACAGACTGAGGCTTTCAGCGGTCACGATATCGACGGGGACCTGGCGAAACACGGCGCCCATGCCGAACCGGTCGAGAAAGATGTTCGCCCGGAACCGCGCGATGCCCGGGATCTCATAGGCGAAGTCAGAATCGTGCATCGCCTCGAATTGCGCGACGTTATGGTCCGGCACGATGGGTTTCAACAGCGCTTTCATTCTCTCCGGAGAAATGACCGGCTGGTCCGACAGCTCCATCATGTCGCCGCTCTCCCTGACCATGGGTTTGTGGTGCGACGTCAGGTGGAGGTCCGAAGCGCCCATTTGAACCATTTTTTTCAGCAGGACGTTGATCTCCGGTTCGCCGGGGATTCCCGGTAAAACGGCTTCAGAAGCGAGAGCCGACTCGGCAGGGGCTGTTGAATCGCCTGACGGGGCCGGGGCCCCGTCGGCCAGGGAAACGGTTGCTCTTATCTGGTCTCCCTGAGACATGAAGGACACGGCGTAACTCTTGCCGCCCAGGGAGTATTCGAACGCGGCCGGACTCTTGCGAGTGATTTGCTCTTTCGCGGCAGCGGGCGCCAATTCCGCAAGCAACGCGGAAATTTGGGACGCGGAAAGTTTCTGGTTGACCATGACCTTGATGCCCGAAGGTGAGCGCATCTGGGGTTCTTTCTGGGATTCGAGAAGAAGTTCCTGGGCAGGCTGGATCCGTTCAATTAATTTGTCGAGTTGGCTCATCGCGCCCTTTCCGCATGCCGAACGAAAGGCCGGCGGTATGATTTATCCTAAAAACAGTCAACCACAGATGCACACCCGCTCTCGCGTTGTCACTCGTAAACGCCGGGCGCAGGCTGACAAACACCGATAATTTACATGCGGAGGAAGATTTGATGAAACAGTAAGAAGTAAAGATTTGCCACAGAGCACACAGAGGTAAGAAAAAAAACAAAAAATTTTCTCTGAGTCCTCTGTGACCTCGGTGGCTAAAAAGACTTTTTTACGAATGCATCAAGATTGATTTCGTGAGTGTTCTCCGATCGGCTTTGATGGACAGGCGAACTTTCGATCGGGACAGCGCGGCGACCCTGGGGCCGCCACGCGCGCGGACAAAGACTATTCTTTTCCGGGAGAAAGCCGTCTTACGCTCCAGCTCCGGTTAGTTCCTTCATCAGGGTCTTGACCGAGACGATACGGTCGACCCGGGCGGCATTTGTGCCGACCGTGTAGAGCCCTTCTTCCTTATCGGAGTTGTATCCGCTGGAGCTCAGCAAGCCGTTACAGATGCAGAAATAGTTTTCGTTGTCATCTTTTGCGGGGCAGATCGTAAAGGCGCCCTCCGAGTCCTTCAAAAGCACATAGCCCTTATCGCACTTGGGCGTCCGCAATCGCTTGAGCGAAGACTGGTACATGGGCGACTGTTTGATTACCCGGAACGGCAGGCCGCAGGGCGAACCCGGGCGATGCGCCACCACGATGTCCTCCTGCTTCGCACTGACGACGGCCTGTTTGTACGCGTCGGTCGCGCTGCTCTCTTCGGTGGCAAGGAAGCGGGTCCCCATCTGGACGCCGTCCGCGCCAAGGGACATGAATTTCACAATGTCCTCATGCGAGTATATCCCCCCGGCGACGATAACGGGGAAGTCGCCGCACTTCACGGCCCTGTCCTTGACCTGGGGCAGCAGGGTCTCCAGCAGGTTGCTCTCAAGGTCTACCTGGTCCATACGGAACCCCAGGTGACCGCCGGCAAGCGGCCCTTCCAGAACCACGGCATCCGGCCGGTAACCCAGCTTTTCCCATTTTTTGCAGATGATATCGAGCGCACGCGCCGAGGAAACGATCGGGATGAGGGCCGTGTCCTTGGGCGGCTGGATGGCCGGCAGGTTCAGCGGCAAGCCTGCCCCCGAGATGATGGCGTCGGCCCCTGCATCAAGGGCGCCGGTGACCGACTTGTTATAATCACGACCAAGGGCCGCCATGATGTTTATGCCGACAAACCCGCCCGCTACCTTGGAAAGCGAAACTTCTTCGTAAGCGGCCTCGTAGGAGTCGAATTTCTTGCCGGTCCTCTTCGAGACCAGCCTGTCAAGGCAGGCGCTGGAAACGATGCCGAGGCCCCCCTCTTGGGCGACTGCTTTCGCAAGAGGGTACAGCGATACGCCTACTCCCATGCCGCCCTGGATGATCGGCACGCTGATTTTTTTACCTTTGATGATGAGCGGTTTCAGCATTGTAAGAGATTTCAAATCCCCCCCCTCAATTTTCCAACACAAACCAGGGATCAGGCAGGTGAACAAGTATGCTCGCTGGTTATGCCGATTTTTTACGACTGAATCAAGAAAAGCATTTGAATTGTACCACAATGGAAGCCCAGATTCAACCAGAATTGCTTCCGTGTATGGCTGCGCGGAAGAGGACCTCAATAGGCCCTCAGTTGTTGACAATTCGGCCTTAGTGTGCGATTATCCCTCCGCATATGAGAATTGTACGCGGGATAAAAAACCTGAACGAAACATTTTCGAGTCCCGTGCTTACGCTCGGCAACTTTGACGGGGTCCACCTGGGGCACCAGGCGATATTCAAAAAAGTCACGGACCGGGCCCGGGAACTCGGCGGCACGAGCATCGCTTTTACCTTCGAACCGCATCCGCTCAAAGTGCTCGCGCCTGACCGGTCGCCCCGGCTCCTCAACACGTTCCACGGCAAGATGAAGCTCCTGGACGCGGCCGGTATCGACATCGTTATCTGCGCGAACTTTACGCGCGCTTTTGCCGACCAGCATCCCGAGGACTTCACGCGCACGGTCCTGTTTGAGAAGATCAGGGTGCGGGAGGTGTATGTCGGCTACGATTACGCCTTCGGCCGGAGCCGTGAGGGGAGCATTGAGTCCCTCGCTAAAATGGGAGAGACCTACGGTTTCAGCGTGGGCGTTGTGGAAGCGGTCCAGATAGAGGGAGCGGTCGTAAGCAGTTCCTCCATCCGGGACCTCGTTTCAAGCGGCAAGGTTGAAGAGGCCGTCAAACTCCTCGGCAGATATTATTCGATCGAAGGAAACGTCGTGCACGGCTCCCACCGCGGGCATACGCTCGGATTTCCCACCGCCAACCTTCATACGGCCAACGAATTGCTGCCCGGTTACGGGGTGTATGCCGTGCTTGCCGAAGTCGACGGACGCCGGTACCGGGGCGCGGCTTCCATAGGCGTACGGCCCACCTTTGAATCCGGACCAGTGTCCGTCGAGGTCTTTCTGTTTGATTTCGACGGCGACCTGTACGGGAAGCAGATGGAAGTTTCCTTTGTCCGGTTTTTACGCACGGAAAAAAAATTTCCTGATGCCCAAGCGCTGATGGCCCAGATGCGGCAGGACGTGGAAGATGCGAAAAAAGTCCTGCCGTCCTGAGCATCCGCCTGTTTACTTTTTTCATGAACCGCTCCCAGCCGACCCCCCTTTGCTGCCGTTAAAATGTAATTGACAATAAAACAGACGCTGTGCTATAAAAGACTGCTTTTAAAGCAGGGACGCTGAAATTTCAGATATAATGTAAGGAATTGTTTTATGGCAAAAATAGCCCCTTTTCAGGGGGTCCTATATAATACGGCGAAAGCCGGCATGTTAGACGAGCTTGTCTGCCCGCCCTACGACATCATATCGCCTGCCGGGCAGCAGGAATTGTACCAGAAAAATTCTTTCAATGTTATACGGCTCGAGTTCGGCCTTGAAAGCCCGGCTGATACCGGGGCCGAGAACCGGTACACGCGCGCCGCCCTTTTCCTGGAGGACTGGCTCAAGAAAGGTATCCTGTTTCAGAGCAAGGTCCCGGGGTTGTATGTTTATGAGATGAGGTATCCTTCCCCGGCGCTGCCGGGACTAACGTCTCCGGAGACCAGGAAACTTCGCGGCTTTATCGGTCTGGTCAGGCTTGAAGATTACGATTCCGGAATCATCAAGCCGCATGAAACCACACTCTCGGGGCCTAAAACGGACCGGCTGAATCTTCTGCGGGCGTGCAAGGCCGGGTTCAGCCAGATCTACTCGCTTTATTCCGACCCGAAAGGTGTTCTCTCCGCCATCCTGGCAAAGGCAACGGGCCGGGCTGATAGAGAAGTGAAGACGAGTGACGGCGTGCTCCACCGCGTTTGGTCTTTAAGCGACAAAAAAGATATCGAGGCCGTCGTCCGCGCGCTTGCGGACAAGCCCTTGTTCATCGCCGATGGGCATCACCGCTACGACACGGCGCTCAACTACCGGAACGAACGGCGCAAGGCCGCCGGGACCTTCACCGGCGATGAGCCCTACAATTATGCGGCCATGTTTCTGGCCGGGCTGGAAGATCCCGGCATCACGGTCCTCCCCGCGCACCGTGCGCTGTTCAACCTGACGGGTTTCGAGCCGCGGCGCTTCGAGGACGATCTGAACCTGTACTTTAACATCGAACGGATCGATTTTACCAGCCAGTCGGAGGCCAAGGACCTCAGCACGGTCCTGGACACAATGGCCCACCGCGGGAGTCATGCGCATGCGTTCGGAATGCGCGTCAAGGGCGGGCACAGCTATTACCTCCTGACGCTCCGGAATGAAGCGGACATGGACGCGCTCCTGCCGGACAAGGCGCCGGCGTACCGGAAGTTGGACGTCTCCATCCTGCATCACCTGGTCATCGACAAGTTGCTGGGGATCAGGGTGGAAACGCACAAGCTGGGCCGGAACATAGAGTATGTTAAGGACGCCGTCGAGGCCTCCCGGATGACTGAGAACGGCGCCGCGGAGGTTGTCTTCTTCATGAATCCGACCAAGGTGGGCGAAGTAAAGGACGTCGCGACGGCAGGCGAGCGCATGCCGCAGAAGGCCACGTATTTCTATCCCAAGCTTTTGACCGGGCTGGTGATGCATAAAATAGAATAAGGGTCCGGGGTCCGGGGGCCGGGGTCCAGGGGAACGGCATGAACGTTCCCAACTCCTTACTCTTGCACTCTGGTCCCTGAACCCAGAACCCTATTATTCCAAGGAGGCTACCATGGCGGTGAGAGTTGCTATAAACGGATTCGGCAGGATCGGCAGAAATGTTTTCCGCGCTTCGCAGGGCAACAAAGACATCGAGATTGTCGCGATCAACGATCTCACGGACTCGCAGACGCTTGCGCACTTGTTGAAATATGATTCAGTCTTCGGCGGATTCGGAGAAGAGGTCAGGGCGGGCGAAGGCAAACTTATCGTCGGCGGCAGGGAAATAACGGTCGCGGCCAAGAGCGACCCCGCGGACCTTCCCTGGAAGGACCTCAAGATCGACGTCGCCATCGAGTCCACGGGCCGTTTCCTGGACAAGGCAAGCGCCGGCAAGCACATCGCGGCGGGCGCAAAAAAGGTCGTCATCTCAGCCCCGGCCAAGGACCCCGACGCGACCTTCGTCCTCGGCGTGAACGAGCACACCTACGATCCGGCGAAACATCACATCGTATCGAACGCTTCCTGTACGACCAACTGCCTGGCGCCCCTGGCCAAGGTGCTCCATGAAAATTTCGGCATCGTGCACGGCCTCATGAATACCATACACTCCTATACGAACGACCAGAAGCTCCTGGATCTGCCGCATAAGGACCTGCGCAGGGCGCGGGCCGCGGCAGTCTCGATCATTCCTACCACGACGGGCGCTGCCAAAGCCGTTTCCCTCGTGTTGCCGGAGCTCAAGGGCAAGCTCGACGGCATGTCGCTCCGCGTTCCGACGCCGGACGTGTCCATCGTCGACTTCACGGCCCAGGTCTCCAAGAAGACCACGGCGGCCGAGGTGAACGCCGCGTTCAAAGAGGCCGCTCAGGGAAAGCTCAAGGGTATCCTGCAGGTCGAGGAAGCGCCCCTGGTCTCCATTGATTTTAAAGGCAACCCCCACTCCTCCATCATCGATGCGGGTCTCACGAGCGTCATGGAGGGGACCCTGGTGAAGGTGATTTCGTGGTATGACAACGAGTGGGGTTATTCCTGCCGTCTGCGCGACCTCATTCTCTATATGGCGAAGAAGGGGCTCTAAAAAGCAAGCACTAAATCCCAAACCTCAAATAACAAATAAACACCAATAATGAATTACCAAGCTCCAAACGTTGGTTGTTGAGATTTGGTGTTTGGATATTATTTGTAATTTGGGATTTGCAATTTGGAATTTTCACCGCATGAGGTGATTGTGGACAAAAAAACAATCGAAAAAGTCGACATCAAGGGCAAGCGGGTCTTTATCCGCGCGGACTTCAACGTGCCGCTCGACGAGAACGGCAATATCACCGACGACGGCAGGATCCGTTCCACGCTCCCGACCATAAACTATGCGCTTGATGCCGGCGCCAAGGTGATCCTGGCCTCGCACCTCGGCCGTCCAAAAGGCAAGCGGGACCCGAAGCTCAGTCTTACACCGGTGGCCATACGGCTGCACCGTCTTCTGAATAAAGAAGTGCAATTCGCCAAGGATTGCATCGGCCCGGATGTGGAGCACCTGGTCACCGGAATGCGGCCGGGCGATGTGCTGCTTCTTGAGAATCTGCGGTTCCATGCCGAGGAAGAAAAGAATGATGATGCCTTTTCAAAAGCGCTGGCCTCCCTTGCGGATGTGTTCGTA
The DNA here is from genome assembly GCA_041491325.1 of Nitrospirota bacterium. Taxonomy (GTDB): domain Bacteria; phylum Nitrospirota; class UBA9217; order UBA9217; family UBA9217; genus JBAZLV01. The sequence continues at coordinate 18,090 of JBGPUS010000018.1, forward strand.
AACGATGCATTCGGCACGGCGCACCGGGCGCATGCCTCTACCTACGGTATTACCAAGCATATGAAGCAATCCGTAGCGGGCTTTCTTATGAAAAAGGAAATCGAGTATCTTCAGAAAACGGTCGCCAATCCGGTACGGCCTTTCGTGGCGATCCTCGGCGGTTCCAAAGTGTCGGGAAAAATCGGGGTAATCGAGAACCTCAAAGACAAGGTGGACAAAGTCATTGTCGGCGGGGCCATGGCCTTCACGTTCAATAAGGCGTGGGGCGATGAAGTGGGAAATTCCCGCATCGAGCCGGACATGATCGAGACGGCCCTGCGCATCAGAAAGAGCGCCCTGGAGAAGGGCGTCAAGTTTTATCTCCCCGTGGACTTCGTGGTTGCCGAGAATATAAACGACGGGGCGCAGACCAAAATCGTCACCTCCCAGGAAATCCCGAAGGGCTGGGTTGGCCTGGACATCGGCCCGGCCACGGTGCGGCTCTTTACCGAGGCGATCCAGGACGCCAAGACCATTATCTGGAACGGCCCCATGGGTATGTTTGAAAAGGACGCTTACTCGCGCGGCACGTTCGCTATTGCGCGCGCGGTCGCGGACGCCTATGCGACCACCATCGTCGGAGGCGGCGACACGGACGTGGCGGTGCACCAGGCGGGCGTCTCGGACAGCATCACGTTTATTTCCACCGGCGGCGGCGCGTCGCTCGAACTGCTTGAAGGCAAAGTATTGCCGGGGCTCGCGGCGCTGACAGATGACAAAGAATAGGAACGTAAACACTCAGACACTGAAGGACACGGATTTTCTATGAGGCACACGGTTAGAGACCAGGGTTTGAATCATAGCAAAGCAGTGTAAATCAGTGTCAAAAAGGCGGTTCTTTATGAATCCAAAAAGACGTCCTATCATAGCCGGCAACTGGAAAATGAACAAAACCACGGTCGAGGCCTGCGACCTGGTGCGCAAGATCGCCTATGCGGTCGTGAATGTTACGGACCGGGAAGTCGTTATTGCCCCGCCTTTTACCGCGATTTATGCGCTGCAGGACGCGGTCCGCGAGACCAACATCCACCTGGCCGCTCAGAACATGCATTGGGAGGACAAGGGCGCTTTTACCGGCGAGATTTCCGCGGAAATGCTGTTGGATTCAGGCTGCAAGTATGTTATTATAGGCCACAGCGAACGTCGGCAGCACTTCGGCGAGACCGATGAAACCGTGAACAAAAAAATGAAACAAGCGCTCAAGAAGGGGTTGCTGCCGATTATGTGCGTAGGCGAAACCCTGGCAGAGCGAGAGGCGGACAAGCTGAACGACGTCATCAGCAGGCAGGTGACCAACGGGCTGAAGGACGTCGCCGCGGAGGCCATGCAGAGGGTTGTCCTGGCATACGAGCCGGTCTGGGCCATCGGCACCGGAAAAACAGCTACCCCGGAACAGGCAAATGACGTGCATGCGCTCATCCGGGGGAAAATAAAATTGTTGTACGACGCCGGGATTGCCGAAGGTATTCGCATTCAATACGGCGGGAGCGTGACCCCGGAAAATGTGTCGGCGCTCATGGCTATGCCGGACATCGATGGCGCGTTGGTGGGCGGGGCAAGCCTGAAGCCGGAATCGTTTGCGGCGCTTGTGAAATTTACGTAACAAAACAGATTGGACTTTTATCATCCCGGAACAGCCGGGGATTTTTTTAGTGCAGCATTCGCATGTTTAAGGAGAAAGCAATGCATACGTTTCTGATAATTATCCACACGTTAGTCGCTGTTATCCTGATCTCGATGGTTCTTTTACAAAAGGGCAAGGGCGCCGACATCGGCGCGGCCTTCGGCGGCGCATCGCAGACCGTGTTCGGTCCCCGGGGAGCGCAGAGTTTTCTTTCCAAGGTGACGACCGGCGCGGCGGTTGTGTTCATGCTCACGTCGCTCAGCCTGGCTCTCATCTCGACAAAGAAAAGTTCGGTCATGGAAAGCGTAACTCCGGCGCAGACACAGACGGCCCCGGCAGCGCCGGTTGCCCCGCCCGCGGAGACGCCGCAGCCGACGAAATAGCGCCGGGC